>USTA01000001.1 GCA_900557475.1 uncultured Clostridium sp.
ATTTAGGACTAACCCTAATATATTTGCATGAAATCTACTTCCTACAATTATAGAAGAATCTCCTAATACGTTTAATGCTTCTTCTATATTTCCTTTGTAATAATATTTTGTAATTTTTTCTTTGTCCTCAATTTTCTCAAAAATTCTTTCTATTGCTTTTTCATCATTTTCTTTTTCACAAAATGACATAAATACTACTTCGTAATTGTTGCCTGCAAAATATTTAGCAAGTTCTACTATCTTTTTTTCATATATTTCTTGATATTTCTCATCTAGTTTTCTTTTGCAGTCTATTACAGAAATAACTACTTTTTTATTATTAGTTATTTTAATCTTACTTGTATCTAATCCAAACACAATATCTGGTGCTATATTTATATTCTCCCCTAAATCTTTAAATAAATTATAAGATTTAGTATCCCTAAAGCATACATAATCTGCTTTTTCCATAAGCTTTTTACAATCTAATATGTACTTTTCTGTTTTATATGGGCCAAAATTGCTTCCTATGATTTCATATTTATTAAGAAGGTTAAATTCTTCATATATTCCGCTCTTTCCTTCTATGAACATACTTCCACCAATTAGTAATCCTTTTTCTAGTTTACTTGCAATAATTTTTTCAATAGTAGTATTTGTAAATGTCTTTAGGAATTTATTTATTGCTCTAAACCAAAAACCTGTAATAACTTTTATATTATTAAAATTAGATTTTACACCTGTATATGATGTCATTATAAATTCTTGATTAGGATATTTTTCCGAAATTATTTTTGCAAATAAATCGTCTCCTAAGTTATTGTTTAGATATAATTTAAGATAGCAAGCATTTTTATTCATTTATTACCCTCTTACTTTCTATTTTATCAACTTCTTCTTTGTTAAATACCGTTTGATATGGTATTGTTTCATCTCTTCTTTTATATATGTAATCATAAAACCATATTGCTAAGTTAAATACAGTAAAAAATACAATTGAACCTATAAATAACTTTTTATTTTCCTTAAAACATCTAATATAAAAAGGAAATAAAATGATTTGGAATATAGTAAAATATAGTGATAATCTTTCTCCATAAGTATCTGTTAAATATCCTAGAAGTAGTAAGATACTTCCAACTATATTAAGTCCAAAAAGTAAACTCATTTGCTTATCTTCATTAATTTTTTTCCATAAAAACAAGTATGGAATTATAGCAGGTATTATTCTTATGTAATAAGCAACCGATATATCTGCTCCACCTATTTTTTTAAAATAGTTAGCATAATATTTTAAAGACGGAATTCCTTCTAAAATCTTTCCAATTGCACCAAAGTTTAAAATTATTATAAGAAGTGCAATATAACTTGCTATTTTCAAAGGTCTAAGTCTTGGATTTGTATAAATATTGTGTATAAATGGTATGGCTAGCATTACAAGTGAGGTTCTTTGAAAACAAGCTGCAACTAATACACATATTATATATTTTACATATTCAAATCCTATGTATTTATAATATTCTTTATTATGTTTATACCTAGGCTTATATTTTGTAAGGTCTTTGCCTTTTTCTTTGTATTTTTGCTTATATTTTTCGTCTTCTATCTTATTTTCATCTTCTTTGAAGTCTAAAAATTTAAATCCATAAAAAACAATAGCCATTGCCATAAGTTGTCTTACTAAGTTAAAGCTTTTTTGATATAATATTATCATAAAGAACATTACTGCAAGTGGCATACTTATTCTATTTTTATAATGTTCTATTCCCATATATATTGCCCACATTGTAATTAGTGAACTTATAAACATTACTATATTAAAGCTTCCACCAAAGAATACTACTAATCTATTTAGTAATACATACCCTATTTCCATTGTTCTAACATATGTAAGTTCTTCATTATCTTTTATTTTTTCAAATAGAGGTTCATATACCCCAGCATAATCTGTTCCCACATTATATCTTATACCTGCAATTACTGCTGGAAACAAGATTGCTATCCCCTTCATAAGATATATAATTTTTTTATTTTCTGTTTTTTCTTCTACTTTTACACTTATGTATGAAAGTAATGTTGCTACTGCTATTATTATTAAATATGTTAACATATTTTCTCCTTACCCCATCTTTTTATATAATGTTACAAATGTTTTATATATTCTTCTTCCTAAATATGATACTAAAAATAGCACTTTAGATTTTCTTGTTACTTTAGGATTTTTTAGTACCCCTTTTCTATATTTTTTTACATTTTCAGTTGCTATATTTAGATATTCTGTGTTTTGCTTATTTTTATTAACCCTGTACCACAAATGCAATTCATGGTCTGCTAGCAAATATTCTGCTGCTGGTAATAGTTCTTTATTATTTTTTCTTATATAATTTACTATATCTTCTGAATATTCTAATATTGCCTCTATATCTTTTTGCCTTATTTCACTATGAATAATGCTTCCATTTCTTATTATGTAATTATATTTTTCTTCTGGAATATAAATAATTTTTTTCGCATTTAAAAATATTTTATATATAGTTGCTAAATCTTCGTAATTTTTTCCAATAGGAAACCTTATATTTTTCCAAAGTTTTGTATTATAAAGCTTTCCCCAAGGACTATGCCTTAAAAAATTATAATAAAACAAACTTTCTACTGCTTCTATATTTGAATATTCTTTTATTTCTTTTATTCCAAAATCTTTATGTATAACATTGTTAGTGTTTTCTGTAATATTCATGCAATTACATATTGCTATATCTGCTCCATATTTTTTCAAGTTATTATATAAGGTTTCTATATAATCTTCTGCTACAAAGTCATCACTATCTATAAATGAAAAATATTCACCAGTTACATTATCTATTGCCTTATTTCTTGCATCTGCAACTCCATTATTTTTAATTTTTAATCCTTTTATTCTTTTATCTTTATTTGTATATTCTTCTATTATTTCATAAGATTTATCTTCTGATCCATCATCTATTAAAATAATTTCCAAGTTTGTATAAGTTTGATTTATTATGCTTTCAATGCATCTTCTTAAATACTTTTCTTGATTATATATTGGTACTAAAACACTTATTTTTTCCATATATTTTCCTATCTTTTTTGAAATTTAATAAAGCCAAATTGTTTTCATAATCAATTTTTCTTTGTATTTTAGCTATGATTACAAAATTCCTTTTCTTTTACATTTTCGGAGTTCAAGTCAATTTTTTCGCCAAGTTTTTCATCTATACCTTCTGCATAGTCATTATCTATACATGCTGCTGGTGTGAATGTTAATTCTCCAAATATTGTTTTATCATGATATTCATAAAAGTCTACTCTTACAAATTTAAAAGGTTTTGATAAGATTTCTGCATAATTATACATCTCATCAATAACTTTAGGTTTATCTATTTTAAAGTCTTCTGATGCATTTAATCCTTCTGGATTTATTCTTAAAAGTTCCCAATTTTTATCCATAAAATAATATTTTGGCTTTCCTTGTTCTCTTCCTATGCACACCATACAAAATTCTGGTTTTCCATTAAAACAATAAATTTTATAATCTTTTATTGCACGTCCATCTTTTGATTCTAAAAATTTCTCACATACAATTTTCTTTTCAATATTCTTGTATTGCATTTCTGCTACATACTTCCAGTAATCTGTTTTCATCCACTTTTTTAACTTTTTTTTGGCCTTTTTTATATCTAATTTTGATTTATCTTCACAAATCAAGTTAAATCCCGCTGCATTATTACATTTAAGTACAAAACTATTTGGAAGCTTTTCGAAGTCTATCTCATCCACATTGTCATATACGCCAATTAGGTCGTTTAAAATGTTTTCTAATCCACAATCTTTTATGTATTCTCTAACTCTATATTTGTCTGCACATTTCACAATTAACTCATTATTCTCATATTCATTTAATTTTAAGTACATAAGCTTTTCATTAAAAGTTTTTGGATTTTTTAGTTCTAATTTCTTTTTGAACTTCATTCTATAATAAATCCTACTTGTTAGTTCAGGTGAAAAGTTTGAAACTAAACTCATAATATTTCTAAATATATTTCTAAACAAATCCTTCATTTTTTCTATAATAGCTCATCTATTTTACTTTCAATAGACTTAATTAGTCCGCTATTTTTCTCCTTCCATTTTATTGGTTTATATTCATCTATTTTTTTTATTTTTTCATATAGCTCATCCATATTCTCTACTACTGGAACTTTATATTTCTCATTAAATAATTTAGCTAATTCTGTTTGATGATTATCTACATGTTCCCCATATTCCTTTAGTCTAGGTACGATTATTAGCTTTTTTTGCTTTTTTAACGAATTTATAATGCTTCCTGTTCCACTATGTGTAATTATGATATCCGCTTCGTCAGTAATCCTATCTATTTCATCTTGTGGTTTTAATTTAAAACATTCAAAATTTTTAGGCACATATTCGCTGTATACACATTGAACCTTAAGCTCTTCTTTTTTTAGCTTTCCCTCTTCTAATAATTCATCTAACTTTTTTAATACTCTATCAAATTGAAATCTTTGTGTACCAAGTGTTACGAAAATCATTATTTTTTCCCCTTTCTGTATTAGTAAATTCCACCTTCATAATGTGCTTTAGGATATAACTTTTTCATTTCTTCCCATTGTACATAAAATTCATCTGCAAAAGAATATACTATTTTTCCTGTTATTGTTTTGCTATTTACCTTAGCAAAAGATTCTATATAAATTACCTTTCCACCAAATATCTTTGTAAATAGACATGAAAAAGCAGTCGCACCAGCTCCAGTGCTTATAATAACATCTGGATTATTAATAAAAATAGTGCCTAAATTTTTTAATAAATTATAAATAAATTCAAAAATAAAAGTAATATTTTTCCTTTCCTGTTGCATTAGAAACTTCATTTTATACTTTTTTTCACAGCCTTTTGAAATTTCATTTTTTTCTGTTAATATAAAAGTATTATATTTTTGAGTCATTTTAAACAATTGTTTAAGTTGCATAAAATGTCCTCCAGCTGATGAAGTGAGACATACTTTTATATTCTTCCTCTTTATTTCCTTATATATTTTCTCTAATTTTTCTATATAACTATTTAAATTTAACCTTTCATTTATAGTTTCAAAGGCTTTCTCTGCAAGGTTATTTCTAAGTTTCTCATCTAATACTATTTTTCTAATAGCTTCTTCTAGTTCTTCTTTATCTCCTGGTTCGACCAATATTCCATTTTTTTCCATAGTTACAATTTCCGGTATTCCCCCGACTTTGCTAGTTATTACAGGTAGGCTATAACTCATTGCCTCTAAAACAGAAAGTGGCATCCCTTCATTATATGATGGAAGTAAAAAAAAGTCACTTTTCCTTAGTATTTCATCTTTCTCATCTTTATTTATCCAATTTAAAATTTTTATTTCTTTTTCTAATTTTTTTGTCTTTATTAGTTTTTTTGCCTTATCTACTTCTCCGTCTCCCGCAATAGTTATTTCTACTCTTATATTCTCTTTTGAAAGTTTTTCTACTGCATCTATTATGTCATAAACACCTTTTCTTTCCCCAATTCTTCCCAAAAATACACCTTTTATAGTTTCCTTTTTTGTATTTCTTTCAATTTTTTCTGGTACATGTACTGAATTATACATTATAACTATTTTATCTTCTTCTACAAATTTTGAGTAAAAATTTTTCCAGCTTTCTGAAAGCACTATTACCTTTTCACATTTATTAAATATTTTTTTCACATATTTTTGTTTCTTTTCATTTAAGCTATTATAGAATTCTTCAAAACAAGCGCCATGACAATGAAGCAAGATCTTTATATTTAAAATCCTGCAAAGAATTATTAAAATTGACTTCCTATAAAAACTACCATATGACGCCATATGTATATGACTGAATTCTATTCTATATATAATTTTATACCAAAGAATTCTAAAAGTGCTACCAAAGAAAAGTAAAAATTTCTTTTTAGAAATATATGTTGGAATATGAATTATTTTATATTTTCTCGAAAGTTCTGAATCCATTATTTCTTGCATAACAGTAACCATTCCACCTTTATCCTTTAGTGATGGTCCTATTTGAAGTATAACTTTTCTTTTTTTATGATATATCCTTTTTAATATTATTGATAGTAATATTATTGTTAAAATTATAAGTAAAATCATTGTTTCCCTCTTAATATATTATTTTATTTCTCTTTTTTAACTTAACATACTATATCATACTAGTATTAAAAAATCAATATAAATAATTGTTTTAGCATTTCAAACTTATCTTTATAAAAAAAGAAAGGGCTTTCAAAAATGCCCACATTTAGATTTTTATGTTTTATATTATGTCTATCAAACGTGGTACCTCCCCTTCCTTTCCTTTTTAACCATTAATTTCTACAACATCCAAAACTTGTAAATAAAAGTAAAAATACTACTAAGAAAAATAAAAGCTCTGTATTCTCTCCTCCTAAAAGGCCACAAAATCCTCCTCTATCTCTCCCACAATTGCAGCTTCCAAATGTATCGTTCATAAAGTCTCCTCCTCACTTCCAATTATTTTATAACATATAGTATGCAACATCTATTTTTTGTGTTACAATGTTTATAGGATATATTCCATAAAAATTAAGTTAAGAGGTTTTATAATAATATGATTGAATTGCTTTCTCCTGTTGGAGATTTTGAATGTTTAAAAGCTGCGGTTCAAAGCCGGAGCAAATAGTGTATATTTTGGAGGTTCTTTATTTAATGCTCGAGCTTCTGCTACTAATTTTGATAGTAATAGTTTAAAAGAAGCTATTACATATGCTAAGCTTAGAAATGTTAAAGTCAATTTTGCATTAAATACATTAATAAAAGATACTGAATTTAATCAAGCGGTGGAGCTTGCGAGTGAAGTTTATAGATTAGGAGCAGATGCAATTATTGTTCAAGATTTAGGTTTAGCAAAATATATAATAAAAAATATGCCTGATATTGATGTTCATGCAAGTACTCAAATGTCTATTCACAATTTACAAGGTGTTTTAGCTCTTCAAACTTTAGGGTTTAAAAGGGTGGTTCTTGCAAGAGAATTAAGCCTTTCTGAAATAGAATATATTTGTGCTAACTCAAATATTGAAATTGAAGCATTCGTACATGGTGCAATTTGTATTTCCTATTCTGGTCAATGCCTCTTTTCAAGCTCAATTGGAGGAAGGTCTGGAAACCGCGGAAAATGTGCCCAACCATGCAGACTCCCTTATGAATTAGTTGATGAAAATTCTATTTCTCTAGATAAAGGGTATTTATTAAGTCCAAAAGACTTATGTTCTCTTAAGTACTTACCTTCATTAATCAAGGCAGGAGTTACTTGTTTTAAAATAGAGGGTAGAATGAAAACACCTGAATATGTGTCTGTTGTTACAAGCATTTATAGAAAATATATTGATTTAGCTCTTTCTGATAAGCCATATATAGTAGACGATTCTGATATAAAAAAATTGATGCAAGTTTTTAATAGAGGCGGTTTTTCCACCGGTAATTTCTCTAGTGATGAAAATAAAAATTATGTTTATAAAAAGAAGCCAAATAATATGGGCTTATATATTGGAAACATTTCACATTTTAATAAAGATAAGGGGCTCATTACTTTTAAAACTAATGATAGTTTGAGTATTGGTGATACCATTTCATTAGAAAATGAAGAACACAAATACACTGTAACCGAGCTTATGAAAAATAAGCAAAATATTGCTAAGGCAACTATTGGCGATACTATCACAATTGGTAGAATGAAGGGAAAAATTAAATTAGGAGATGAAATTTATAAGTTAAGTAGTAAGTCTTTAAGTAAGTCTGTCAAAGATTTTATATCTTTACAGAATGTCAAAATTCCCTTAGTAGCAAAAATTATAGTAAGAAAAGGAGTTCCTATTACTTTGGAAGTAACTTCTTTAGATAAAGGAAACTATTTTTCAATGTCCGTTACTAAAAAATCTGAAGTTTGTCCTATTTCTGCTATTTCAAGTCCAATTTCAAAAGAACGAATTTTGGAGCAGCTAAACAAAACAACTAATACTCAGTTTGAGTTTAAATATATAAATATAGATTTAGAGAATAATGTATATATTCCCAAAATAGCTTTAATAAATAAGCTTAGAAGAGATTGCCTAGAAGCTTTAGAAAATGAGGTTATAAATAGATTTACACGTAAAAGTTTAGAGCCTAATGAGAACTTAGTTACTGACACATCTACTAAACCTTCTAATTTCAAAAATGAAAGTAAATATAGTATACTTCTAAATGAGCTATATACTTCATATGATTATTCTAAGCTTGAATGTGCCGACAGAATTTATTTACCACTTAAGTTTTTTGCCAAAAAAGAGTTTGAAAGCATAATTTATACTTTAGCAGAAAAAGGAAAACTATATATCTACATGCCTACCATAATAAAAGAAAATTACAAGAATATAATTTACAATAGTTTGGATAATTATATTTCTAAATATGGAATTAGTGGAATTGTAGTTTCAAATATTTCTAGCATTCACACTCTTTCTAAATATCTTGGGAAGTTAGAGTTAATAGGTAATTATACTTTAAATATTTTTAATGCCCAAACTATACTAGAACTAAGCAAGCACGGCATCTCTACTGCATGCTTATCTCCTGAGTTGGATAAGAAATCTTTATATGATTTATGTGCTAATTCAAGTATAGAAACTGAAATTATTGCATATGGAAGACTTCCTCTTATGAATATGGGTTACTGCTTACTTGGAAGTTCTAATAAATGCTATCCTACTTGTGATACTAAATGTATGAATTCAGTTAAATATTATCTAAAAGATAGACTTGGCTATAAATTTAGAATTATTCCTGATAATATTCAAACTGTTACTACACTTTATAATAGCAAGATAACTTCTATACCATATAGTGAAGTCAATCCAAGTAGCGTTCGAATCAGTCTCTTAGATGAATCAATTGATGAAATAAACCATATTTTAAAGACTATAAAAAGTAAATCAAGTTTTACTGGCAAAGATTTTACTAATGGCAATTTTAATAGAATTATTTAGTAGAAAAATCCAGTTCGAATTAAATCGAACTGGATTTTATGTTAGTTGTTTAAAATCTAATATATATGCTACTTTTCTTCTTATAAATGGTATCTTCAAATATTTTCGTTTTATTGATTCTATACCATCTTTTAAAATTTCTGTTTCTGATTCTTGTAACTGCATCTTGCTTTTTTCTATCTTATTTATATTCTCTAATTCTTCTAATCTTATAGAACTATCACACAAATTAACAATATAATTTGCTATTTGCTCATAGCACCCATTGCAAATGCTTTCAGTCTGTCTTATTAAATGCAAAACAAATTGAAAATCTGTTTCTTCCAATTTATAATCTTTTAACTTTTCCTCAATATTTTTTGTCCATTTACTTATTTTTATGATATGACTCATTCTTTCTTTTTTGGTCATCTCTTTTATTTCTATAAATACGCTTTTTTCTATATTTACTTCTTGCAAGTCATTTGACTTTTGAACTAGCTCTTCCAAAATTTTACTTGCAGAACCACTTACAAAATGAACATTCATAAGTTTTTCTAATTGCTTTTGCATATTTTCACTTTCTGCTGCTAATAAAATAATTTTATCTTTTATACCTTTGTTTTCAATTTGCATTTCTGTTATTTGTTTATTGATATCTTCTAAGTTTTCTTGTTTTTCTATTTTCTCAAATATTTTATTTGCTTCATACACATATTTATTGCTAAGATTATTAAATTCATTTGAAATATTATTACTATTTTTTATAATATCATAATTTATAATAAATTTGCTAATACATTTTTCTATATTTGTCCTATGCATAACCGACATTTTATAAATATACATCAATAAATTTTCAAAATCTACTACTCTTTGCTTTGGTATGTCAAATTTTTCTGCTGGCCTAAATTCTTTCTTTATGCCTATTTGTTTTTGTTCTAATATTCTTTCTCCTTCAATCTCTTTATGACTATTTTCTTCTTTCTGAATTTTCGCTGTTTCCTTAATTAACAATTCATTAGGCATTTTATTTTCTTGTATAACATTTATTTCTTTTTTCTCTTCTAAATTCTCACTTTTTATTTTAATTTCTTCTTTTTCTTTATAGTAGTTAATTACAAATGGTTCTATTTTTTCTATCAACTCATGTATATTAAAATATACATCTTGAATTTTGTCTATCGCAAATTTAGCTTCTTCTACATCTTTACTTGATTTTCTTTCATTAAGAATTTTAGTAACTAGTTTTTTTAGTTCCTCTATTTTCTGCCAAATATTTTCCTTTAACTTCTGTTCTTTTTCTTCCAATGTTTCAATTTTTAGTTTAAGTTTTTCTTTTTCGGTTAATACATCTGGATTTTTTAAATCTTCTATTGTTTCTCTTGTATCATACATTTGCACAGAAACTTCAACTATATCATAGTCTAACCTTCTTATTTCTTTA
Organism: uncultured Clostridium sp.; assembly: GCA_900557475.1. GTDB lineage: Bacteria > Bacillota > Clostridia > TANB77 > CAG-508 > CAG-793. The sequence continues at coordinate 10,472 of USTA01000001.1, forward strand.
TCATATTCAATTTTAGCTTCCCTATATTTTTCTAAATTTATTATACTCATATTAATTTCATTCTCTTTACTTTTGTTGTTTTATTCATATATATTATATAAATTTATAAAGATTTTTTCAACTTTTTTAATGTTACAGTTGTGTTACATTTTATAAAATACACCATATTTATTTTAATAAATATGGTGTATTTATATTTTAATAACTTACTGTATAAGATACTATTTGGTTTTCTTGTAGTCCACAACCCATATTATAACTTTCTACTGTTGTTTCATTTTTTCCACAGCTTAAGTTATATCCCTCAATAGTTGTTTCATTTTTTCCGCATCCTAAATTATATCCTATAACACCTTCTCCTTGTGTACATGTTAATGTTTTTCTATATTGATGAGAAGATGTTTTTCCCCAATATTGAGGACATCCACTGTGAGCACAATAATCTCCTGACACATATTGTTCACCTCTACCACAGCTAGAATGCCTTATTCTAAATTCGCGATGGCATATACTATCTGAATTACAATGTCCACACCATTTTGCCGACCCTGAAGATTCTGGCCAAGTTGCACTTGTTGAACATGTTCCCATAGTATAGCATGCATCTGTATGAGTATGAGTTATTGGGCTTGTATAGCAGCCTCCTCCTGTTGTAGCACTTCCGCTATGTTTATGATATGTTGCTGTATAGCATCCTCCTCCCGATGTAGAGCTTCCACTATGTTTGTGGTATACTGGTATGTTATAACATCCTCCTCCACTACTACTATTTCCTGTATGTGTATGCCTATTTATCCTCATTGTTATTCCTGCACTTATTGTCTCTTTTCTATTTCCTGCTTTATCTATTGTTAGCACATGTAAATACAATGTTTTTTCTTCTGTTAGTTTGAAACTTAACTCTTGGTTGTTACTTGCAAATGAACCTCCTGTATATGCACTTTCTCCTACTCCTATTCCTTCTTTAGTTTCGTTTAGCACCCATCTGCTTTTTAGTATATCTACTCCACTTGCTCTATCTACATGTTTTACTATTCCCTTTACTTCTGGGTTTGCTCCTACTGTTCCTGCTCCTGATAGTGTTATTACTGCACTCTCTGGTTCGTCTTTGTCTATATTTGTTATTTCATGCTCTACGAATTCTCCTACATTTCTTCCATCTGTTAGTCTTGCATAGATTGTTTCGTTTTTGCTTGATACTATACCTCCTTCTTTATATTTTTCCCATGTCTTTAAGTCTTTACTATATTCTAATTCATATTCTTTTACATCTGTTTCTATTGTTGTTGTTACATTTCCATTTGTCCATTCTTCTGGCACAGATGTAAACCTTGTATTTCCTTCTGTTAAACCTGTTATTGTTTGGGTTGTTATTGGCTCTTCTCTTTCTGCTTTTCCATATTTTGCTTCTACTTCTACTTTTACATAGTATATATGGTTTTGTTCTAATCCCTCATATGTATATTCTCCTGTTTCGTTTCCTCCTAATGCTTCTCCATATTCTTCTTCTTTTTCTCTTTTTATATAATACTTATATTTTCCTTCTTCTAATCTTCTTCCTTCTGCTCTTATTTTTATTTTATTACTTGTGCTTTCTGCGTTTAAACTCGTTATTCTTGGTGGCAATTCTTCTGGTCTTCCCATATATATTATGGTTAAATCTTTATTGTCTTCTTCTCTTATTAAAAATGCATACTTTTCTTCTAATATTACATAATATTGCCATGGGTCTATTTGCTCTATTTTGTCATCTCCTAGTTTTTCATGTTCTTTTACATATTCTATATATTTTTCTATTGGCACTTCTCCTAAGTTTTCTATTGCTACTGGTCCTTTATGTACTTCTAGAATTTCAGTTAAAGCTCCTATTTTATGCTCTTCTACTGCTTTCATGGCTCTTTTTATTATTCCGTTTTCTCCTACTACTCCTATGATTGTTACCGCCGCCAATATTATTAATACTATTATTGTAACGACTAATGCTAACAGTGTAATTCCCTTTTCTTTCTTCATCTTTCTAAATCCTTCTTTCCTTTGTGTTTGCTCTTTTGTTAAAACAAAATTGAGCATAATTTTTTATTTTTTTCCATAAAAATATAGTATAATTTTTTATAATTATACTATATCATATTTATTATTACAACATTTATTAGATTTATTTTATCCATGTTATTATATTAAACTAGCACACTGCGGAACCCATGGTCCCAAATCGCATGTCCGTCAAAGCGATGGAATGCACTCAAACCTGCATTATCACCATGGCCATAAGCTCCGCCACGATTTAAGAACGGAACACCACCTCCTGTGAAGTAAGAATAATCTCCGTACCAGCAACTAGATTCTATTCCTTTAGTCGATGTCTCTCTTACACTGTCTCCATATATATTGTCATTTAATTTATAATTTGCTACACTTTTTTCATCATCGTTTGCTCCTACATCTGAATGTGGATATACTGTTGCATATTTCGTGCTTCTATTTTGTCCTACAACGATACTCAACCCATGTTCTGTCTTTCCATTATTTATATATCCAGCTGTTCTTTCCCATGTTCCTCCACTCATATCATATATTCCATTCATATTTCCGGTTGTTGAGGCACTAATATTACTTCCTAAATAATCATTCCATTCATTATTATTAGAGTTATATCCTGTTACTGCATATGCACTTGCTTTAGTATTTCCTTGTGCTTGTGTATTACTTGTTCCTCCATTATCTAAGTTTTTATTATTTACTGCTATATCTCTATTACCTATTCCATATTTTGCACTTCTTGCTAAATATGTGCATGCTCCCCATTCACTATTTTTCATTAAATGGCTATCTGCATCATTTGAAGATAATCCGTATATATTTCCTTCCTCTGTTATGGCTCTTGAGATGTTATTTGCATCATTTATTGTTATATAATTCATAGCATAACTTGATCCCTGGAATGTTGGATATTTTATTTTTTCTTTATTTGCTTCATATACTCCATCTAACCAGTTTCTTGCCTGTATGCTTCCATCACCTGTTGCATCTGTATTTACTCCTTGCACTTCTATTTTTGGTGCCCATACACTTGCTGATGTATATACTACGCTACTTTCTTTTACTGGGGCCTTATTTGCTGTTTCTCCACTTGTTGCATATGCTGCTTCAAATTTTGATACCCAGATTCCTGTTAATTCTCTATCCCATCCACCATTTCTATATTCTATACTTGTTTCATTTGTAAATGCTGGGTGTACTGTATATCCAGTAGTTGTATCTACTTTTTCATCTTTTGTTTTACATCTTTTTGCTGTTTGAAGTTTTCCTTGTTCATCGTAATAATTGTCCGATGTTCCTATTAAAAATACTACATCTGTTGTTTTCGTACTGTTATCTATCCTATATGCATATCTTGGTATCCATACCCACATACTTCCATCTTGTGTTTGTGCATTTGCCCACTTTTTATTTTCGTATGAGTACCAGTCACTATCCTGCTCGTTTGTTTTTACTGCTTCTCCTTTTTTACTACTCGTTACTTCTGTAAATTTTACTGGCGTCATTCCTGTTTTTAAGGCTGGTGCATTTACCTTTTTATCTTCATTGTAATTTCCATCAACTCCATCAATTGCACCTATTGCCTTGTCCATCTCATCTTGTTCATTTTTACTTGCTTCGTCCCATACTTCTACTGAATTTTGTGCTCTTTTAAATATACCATTGTTTCCTATACTTAAAGATATTGCTACACCTGCTAAAATTAATAGTACTATTATGGTTACCACTAATGCTATTAAAGTTATACCTTTTGCTTGTTTTGTAATCTTCTTCGTTAGTTTCTTAATATTTGTTTTTTCTTTCATTTTTTCTTTCATCCTCCTTTGAATAAATTATATTAACTTTTTTGAAGCAACAAAACTATGTATTTTAGATTCTTCTAAAATACATAGTTTTCCTATATTTACATAATTTTTGTATTGTTCCTTTTGATATCATATCATTTTTAGAATTATTTTCAGTACTTTCCATTGTTACTTTCATTTTACTTTCTCCTTTGTTTTCTTAATTATAATATATAAATTGGAGAATGTATTTTTTTATAACATCTTGTTATGTTTTGTAGAATTTTAGTTTTTCTTTCTTATTTCATTAAATTTTATTACTGTACTATTATCTTCCACTTCCTTTGTTACCACTGCATTTGCTCCCACTTTTACATTGTTTCCTATTTTTATTGGTCCTAATATTTTACTTCCCGCTCCAATTATCACGTTGTTTCCTATGTCCGGATGTCTTTTATATTTATTCTTTCCTGTTCCTCCTAATGTTGCCCCATGATAAATTGTACAATCATCACCAACTGTTGCTGTTTCTCCTATTACTATTCCCATTCCATGGTCTATAAATAGCCTTTTTCCTATTTTAGCTCCTGGATGAATTTCAATCCCTGTTAAAAATCTTGCTAATTGTGAAATGAATCTTGCTAGAAAGTATAGTCTATGTAAGTATAAAAAATGTGCTACCTTATAAAAAATTAAGACATGAAAGCCCTGGTAAAGTAATATTACTTGTAGGATATTAGAAGTTGCAGGGTCTTTTTCTTTTATGTTTTTTGCCTCTTCATATAATTCTTTAATAATCATAATAATCACCAATATATAATATTTATAACATCATATATTGGTGATTATTTTTATAAATTTAATTTAGTTTTTTAGCTATTTCTTCTTTGCTAATTTTTACGGTTGTAGGTCTTCCATGTGGACAAGTAAAAGGATTTTTTAAATTAAGTAAATCTTGTATAAGATTATCTACTTCATCCTTTGATAAATCCATATGTGCCTTTACTGCTGCTTTACATGCAACAGTTGCAATAAATCTTTCTTCTACATCTTTATTTGAACTTCTCTCATTTGTAATCATTTCGTCTAAAATATCTAAAAAGATTTTTTTAGTATCTGCTTTATATTCAATATCTGGTATTCCATTTATTTTAACACTACTGCTCCCAAACAGTTCTATATCAAAACCCGAATTTTTTATAAGTTCCTTATTCTCTTGTACAAATTTTAACTCTTTATGTGTTAAGTCTATTACATCGGGAATTAGCATTAATTGTGTATTATTTTGCATATGTCTTTTATAATTATTTCTTATCTGTTCATATAAGATTCTTTCGTGCCCAGCATGTTGGTCTATTAAATATATTTCATTATCTATTTCTATAATTATATATGTTTTAAATAGTATTCCCAGATATTTATACTCTATTTTTCGCTTATTTTCTCTTACAATTAGTTCATCTGTATTTTCTATTTTCTTTTCCTGTTTTTCTTCCTCATTAAAATGATTTGTTAAAAAATTATATTCGTTTTCTATATAATCTGTTTTATTATTTTCCACTACACTATTACCAAGAAAGGTTTTATCTAGCATTGCACTTTTCATAGCATGATATACTATTTTATATAATTTATCTTCATCTTTAAATCTAACTTCTAATTTAGTTGGATGAACATTTATATCATAATAACTAGCAGGCATTTCTAAATTTAAAATATAAAATCCATATTTTCCAATTCCAATGCTAGCTTTAAATGCTTGGTCTGCACTATTTGTTATAATAGGATTTTTAATATTTCTTTTATTTAAGAAAACTATTTGATCTTTTCTGCTATCTCTAGAAACCAATGTATTTCCTATTATTCCTGTAACTTTTATATCACCTTCTTCAAAATTTATAAATGATATATTGTCATTTAGTTCTTTACCATACAAAGTATATATTACATCTTTTATATTTCCATTTCCATTGGAGATAAAAACAGTTTTTCCTTCATTTATAAGTTTAAAAGATATGTCTAAGTTGGCAATCGCCATTTTTTGAATAAGTTCTTTTATATATCTAAATTCTGTCGCATCTTGTTTTAAAAATTTATATCTTACTGGTGTATTAAAAAATAAATCTTCTACAATTATTGTTGTTCCTTGTTTAGTGCCTATTTGCTCTTCTTCTAAAATTTCGCCTGCTTTACAAACCATTTTTCTTCCGAAAACATCTTCTTTGGTTTTAGTAATCATTGTCATTTTAGATATAGAAGCAATACTTGCCAAAGCCTCTCCTCTAAACCCCATAGAATAGCAATTATCCAAGTCTGAAATTTCTCTTATTTTGCTAGTTGCATGTCTTTCTAATGAAATTTCCATGTCATCTGGTGCAATTCCTTTTCCATCATCCATTACTTTTATATATGTTTTTCCGCCATTTTTTACTTCTATTGTTATATTCTTAGCACCTGCATCCATTGAATTTTCTGCTAATTCTTTAACTACATTTGCTGGTCTTTCTATAACTTCTCCTGCTGCAATTTGATTTATTGTTAAATCATCTAATAATACTATTTTTCCCATTTTAGTCCCCTCAAAGTACTTCATTTTAAAAAATTATACCAAACAAATAAACCTTTTTCAAGCTTTTATTTTTATGTATATTTATACTTATTTTTGTTCATAATATAATTAGATTTTTCGAAACGGAGGTGTACTTTCATGGCAAAGAATAAAGATAATAAAAAAGAAAAGAAGAACAAAAATTGTTCTAACAACAAAGAAAATCAAAATGTAAAAGTTAAAGAAGAAGAATAGTTTTTAAAGTGCAAAAGATTTTAACTTTTGCACTTTAATATTTCATACACTTTTTCCAAAAATATGCTTGACATTTTTATTTTTTATGGTATGATTATGAAGAATAGACTATACGCAAACTGTTATTATAAAGATTAAATCTGCTAGACCACACAGATTTAATCTTTTTTATATAATAGGAAAGTTCTCCAAACTTTCCTATTATATAAAAAGCTTCGCTAAACATTCGTGCACAAATTTTATTTCATAAAATTTGGCGGGC
>USTA01000002.1 GCA_900557475.1 uncultured Clostridium sp.
AAAAAGTAAAGAACTTTCGTTCGACAAAATTCGACAACACTATACTGCCCCCATGTTTATGACAAAAATTTTAAAAAATTAGATTTAGCAAACAAGTAAAAAGCGTTTTTATTGATATCAAAAGGTAGAATCAGTTTTTTCGATTCTACCTTATAACATTGTTTAACTTACTCTAGACCAATACTTACTCCCAAAGCATTGTTTATCTTTTTCATTATTTCTTCATCTTCGATATGTCCTATTTTTTCTTTAAGTCTACTTTTGTCTATTGTTCTTACTTGTTCTGCCAAAACCACTGAACTAGTCTTTAACCCTACATTACTTGAACCAATTTCAATGTGTGTTGGTAACTTTGTTTTTCCTAGTTGTGATGTAATTGCTGCGGCAATTACAGTAGGACTATGTTTATTTCCTAAATCATTTTGTACTATAACTACTGGTCTTATTCCACCTTGCTCTGAACCTACGACAGGACTTAAATCTGCATAAAACATATCTCCTCTTTTTATATTCATATTTACTCTCCCAATATTATATTGAGATGATATATATTTCTATTATTTAAACTCTATCTCGTTATATATTATGTTGATTTTTGCATTATTGTTAATATCAAATATATCTAATGTTTCTGGTTTTAGAGTTGATTTATTTATGTATAATTTTTGTTTTGCATTAAATTTATTTATATTTGACTTATACTCCATTTCTACTTTTCCTTCGACTTCTTTTATTTCTTTTTCCTTTGCATTTTTATATCCTTCTAAAAAAGATGTTAGAAACAAGTTGTTACTTGATATATATGGATAATCTTTGTATATTTTTGAAAGATTATATTTAGAATTTCTTATCTCTAATTTTCCCTCTTTATAAATTAGTTCTATTCCTGCTACATCTTCTGGACTAGTAATAAATTGTTTTACTTCCTTTGGTAAGTTGACACTTTGTTCTATTTTATAATAATTTACATTTTTATTGCTTTTTACAGTTACTTCTAATTTTGCATTATATGAGTTTTGTTTTAAGAAATATTCTTCAATCTCTTGTATATTTTTATTATTTCCCTTTTCCTCACTTTTATAATTTATTTTTGTAAATTTTTGAAAAAATACAACTATTATTATTACTATAATACATAAAAGAAAAAATTTCAGCCACTTAGACATAATTCCCTCCTAAATAAGTCTCCTTTAATTTATATGTCTAATCTACTGAAATATTCCTTTAAAACCTTTTTTACCTCTTCTTTACATTCTATATGGTTTATATTATCTCTTATTTCTGATGCATTTTGCATTCCCTTTAGATAATAGCATATATGCTTTCTCATTTCTCTAACTCCTGTTAACTCTCCTTTTTCTGCTACTTCTAATTCTATATGCTTTAATATAGTTTCTAATTTTTCTTTATTTGAAATTTTTCTTATTGTACCATCTTGCAAGTAAGTTTTTACTTGCTCAAATATCCATGGACTTCCAAGCGCACCTCTTCCTATCATTATTCCATCACATTTAGTTTGCTCTAAAAGTCTTTTTGCATCCTCTGGTGATTTTACATCACCATTGCCTATTACAGGTATTTTTACTGATTCTTTTACTTTTTTTATTATATCCCAATCTGCAATTCCTGAGTAAAATTCACTTCTTGTCCTCCCATGAATTGTTATTGCACTTGCTCCCGCTTCTTCTATTTTTTTTGCCGCTTCTACTGCAACTACGTGCTCACTATCCCATCCTTTTCTTATTTTAACAGTTACAGGTACTTTTGAGTTTTCTACCACTGCTTTTGTTATTTCATAGACTTTATTTATATCTAATAAAAGTTTACTTCCATCCCCGTTTTTTACTACTTTTGGAGCAGGGCATCCCATATTTATATCCACAATGTCTGCTATATCACTTACATATTTTGCTGCAAAGGCCATTGCTTCTATATCACTACCAAATATTTGAACTGCTACTGGTCTTATTTCATTTTTCATATTTAAAAGCAACTTCGTTTTTTCATCATTGTATAAAAGTGCTTTACTACTTACCATTTCTGTTACAACTAGTCCTGGTTCATATTTTTCACAGACAACTCTAAAAGGCAGGTCTGTAAGACCTGCCATTGGTGCAAGTATTATATTATTTTTTAACTCTACATTACCAATTTTCATATCTTGTCCTCAATATATTAATTAAAAATTGCCTTTTGTCTTCTTCCACTAATATTTAAAAGCAGTGCAACCATTATTAAATTACTAATTAGTGAACTTCCACCATAACTTACAAATGGTAGTGGAACTCCTGTAATAGGTAGCAAACCAATTGTCATTCCTATATTTTCTGTCATGTGAAATAGGAAAACTCCTGCTATGCCAATTGCAATATATGAACCTAAACTATCCTTTGCAGTTTTTGCTACAAACATTGCTTTAGTAATTAGTATTACATATATTATTATTATAGCTCCTGCTAATATAAATCCTGACTCCTCTCCTATAACTGAAAAGATAAAATCAGTTGTCTTAGGACTTAGGTATCCTAGTTGAGTTTGATTTCCTTTAAGTAATCCCATTCCAAATACTTGTCCAGCACCTATTGCCAACTTAGATTGTGTAAGGTTATATCCCGCCCCTCTTGGATCTAAATCTTGGTTTAAAAACACATCAATTCTAGTTTTAGCATGATCTGGAAGTACAAAAAAGTATAATAATGGCAGTGCTATTACCAATGTTAAAATTCCTGCAATTATATATCTCTTGTCTATTCCAGCAACAAATAACATTAATATAAAAGAAACCAAAAATGCAAGTGCTGTTCCATAATCTGGCTGCTTTACTATTAGTAATACTGGCATCCCTATTAAAACTAATAATAACAATAATCTAGTTGGTCTACTTATTTCTTTCTTTCCCTTATCTGTCATTTTTGACATTACAAATGCCATAAATATAATTACAAATATTTTTGCAAACTCTGCTGGTTGAATTGAAAAGGCACCAAAGCTAAACCAACTTGTTGCACCATTTATTTCTTTTGTAAATAAGACTGCTACTAAAAGTACTAGCATAATAACATACATTACAATTGATGTCTTTGCTATTGTTTTGTAGTCAATCAAAGTAAAAGCAATTATAAATGGAATACTTATTCCTATCCACATTATTTGTTTTTTAAATTCATCATACTCAGCATTTCTTGTAGCTGAGAAAAGAGCAATTAATCCTATTATTACTAATAGGATTGTGCAAATCAAAATAGACCACTCTATATTCTTGGTTAATTTTTTTCTCATTCTTCCCTCTTATTATTTAGACTTTTTGGCTTTTGACTTATTCTTCTTTCCCTTTGAAGTTTTTGGTTTAGATTCTTGTTTATCGGTTTCTTGTTTGTTTTCTTCTTTTTCTATTTCCTTTTCATTGTCTAAATTATTGTCTTTTTCTTCTGTTTTTTTCACATCTTCTTTTATTTCTTTTATTTTTTCTTCTTGATTATTAGATTTAGAATCTTCTTTAATAACTTCTTCAGTAATTTCTTCTTTTTCTTCTAATGTTTCTGAAGTATTACTTATCTCGACTATATTGCTTTCTTCTTCACCATCTATTTTTCCATTTATTTTATCTAAATCTTTATTGGCAATCTTTCTAGTTTCATTCTTTATACTTTTAATAGGAATATTTGCATATAAAGCCGGTGCTCCTGTTGTTCCGTCATTGTTTTGTTTATTTGTTAGTCTAACATCTATTTCTTTTTCATCTACATCTATGTATTTTTTTATTACATCAATTATTTCTTGTTTCATCATGTCTAAGAAATCTGCTGATACATTTGCTCTATCTTGCATTAGTACTAAGTGTAATCTCTCTTTTGCTTCATCCTTATTTGTTTTTCCCTCTATTTGCTCATTTTTCTTTTTTTTAAAAAAACCTAAAATGTTTTCAAACATTCCTATTTCCTCCATTGTCAATTATTTTTTTAAAGCTTTTTTTATCTTTCTCCAAAAGCCTTCTTTTTTTCTTCCTGGTATTGTAACTTCTACATTTTCTCCTAAAATTCTTCTAGCAATTTCTATATATGCTCTTCCAGATGGTGCCTTCTTGTTTGATACTGCTGGCTCACCTTTATTTGTTTGAGTTATTATATATTCGTCTTCTGGAACTACACCTATTAAGTCGATAGATAATAAATCTAGTATATCTTCTACATCCATCATTTCGCCTTTTCTTACCATTTCTGGTCTTAGTCTATTTATTATTAATTCCGGATTTTTAATTTCTGATGCCTCTAATAATCCAATTATTCTATCTGCGTCACGAATTGAAGATATTTCAGCATTTGTTACAACAATAGCTCTATCTGCACCAGCAATTGCATTTTTAAATCCTTGCTCTATTCCAGCTGGGCAATCTATTAATATATAATCAAATTCCTCTCTTAATCTTATTGTTAGTTCTCTCATTTGTTCTTCATTTACTGCACTTTTGTCTCTAGTTTGGGCTGCTGGTAATAAAAATAAGTCTGTAAATCTTTTATCTTTTATTAAAGCTTGTCTTAATTTACATTTTCCTTCAACAACATCTACTATGTCATATACGATTCTGTTTTCTAGTCCCATAACAACATCAAGGTTTCTTAATCCAATATCTGTATCTACTAAAACAACTTTTTTGCCTCTTAAAGCTAAAGCTGCACCAACATTTGCTGTTGTTGTAGTTTTGCCAACTCCACCTTTACCTGATGTTATGACTATAACTTCACCCATAACTCTCCTCCTTGTATCATTTTAACACTTATATTATATTTACATTTTAAATAAAAGTCAAGGAAAAACACTCATTTTTTGAAATGATTTTGTAATATTTGTAATAAAAAAAGTGCCGATTTATTTTATGGCACTTTCTTTCATATTATTCGGCAATTACTTCTACTGAATTGTCCTCTATATCACTTTCTTCTTGCTCTTGACTTCCGTCTTTAGGCTCTACTACTTCTAGATTTGAAATAGATACTTCATATGCAACTTTTGATTCACTAGTTCCGTCTTCATACTTCTTTTCGTATGTTCTTGACTGAATTCTTCCTGTTACTCTTACTTCTGTTCCAACTTCCATTTTAGAACAAAATCTTGCATTTCTTCCCCATGTAATGCATGGAATATAGTCTGATTTATTATATGCTCTATTTACAGCTAAAAGCATATCTGCTATTTCTCTTCCGAATGGTGTCTGTCTATAAATTGGGGCTTTGCAAATATATCCTGTTAAAATCACTTCGTTTGATACTAGTTCTTTGCTCGCAACTATTTCCTCTTCTTGATTTTCTAAAAATTCAACGTCTTTTGCAAAAACTGTTAAGATTAGTCTATTTTTTTCATTCTCATAACTGTTATATGATCTAAATTGTCCTGTAACTTTAATTTTCTTATCTACTATTAACTCTTCTTCTTTAAATAATCTTTCTGAGATTGTAATAGGTATAATATCTGCATTTCCACTTAAACGTGGTACACTTAAATCAAAAGTATAAAACTTCTCTCCATAAATCTCATGACTAAATCTTTTTTCATCTGTAATTTTTCCTACTAACACTAAATGGTTATTATCAGCAAAATTTGTTTCCAACTTAAATTTCCTCCTTAATTATTCTTGTGTATCTTATTCATCTAATTAAAATTTTAGAATACTTCTTGTGCTAATACCTATTATACAACACTTTTCCGCTTTTGTCTACATAAAAGGTTGAAAAACTTTTATTTTTGTAACATTTTTGTAATATTTGTATTTTTTTGCGTGGTATTATGCACGTTTTCGGTTTGTTTACTATCTATATTATATTCATTTTTCTGTATATTATTTGAAATTATTGAATTTGTTGATGTTTCTATTATTTTATTATTATTATTTGTAATTGCTATTGCCATTACAAACAATATTGCTACTGTTCCGAAGCGAAACCAAGTAAGAGTATATTTTTTCTTTATTAAATACTACGAACATAAAAAGTACCTCCATTAAATTTATATTCATTTAACGGAGGTTTATTACTTTTTTCTTCATTTTTATAAATTTCTTATTTAATCTTTTTCTCTTCTATAACATGTCCACAATTTTTGCATTTATATTTGTTTTCTGTTAATATTTGCTTTTTTTCTGATATTTTATTTTTTCCCATTAGTTTTTGTTTTTCTATTTGTTTTTTTGTAACAGATGATTTAGAACCTATTACTACTGCTGAATTCCACTTTTTGCAATATCTGCAAGTTCTTTGCTTACAGTCGACACCATAAAGTAACACAGCAAAAACAATTGCAATTGGTATAAGTAAAATATTATTAGAAGTTGGAACATAAATTATAGCAAGAAGTACTAATAGTATAATTGGTATAATAAAAAATATAACTTTGTTACGTTTGCTTTCTTTTTCATTTTTTTCTATTTCTTCTTTTGAAATGTCTCTCTCTTTTATTTTATTTAAGTCAATTTTTTTCATTTCACACCTCTTTTATATTACTACTTTCTTAATTTCTAACTCTTCAGAGTTCAGAATAATTTTAGCTACATTTTTAAAATTACATTCTGTATCTGTTAATAAAATTTCATCTTTGCTATTTTTTACTTCAGCTTCCTGTATTTTTCCTTTTAAACTCTTTGCTATTATTTTTCCAGTGTTTATTATATCTATATTTTTTACTTCTTCTCTGATAATTTTTTCAAACATAGGATAATGGGTACACCCTAATACCAATGCCTCTATATCTCCTATTCCTTTTAAATATTCTTTTATAGTAAGTCTAGCAATTTCATTATCTGTCCAACCTTCCTCTGCCATTGGTGCTAATATTGGACATTCCCTGTTTTCTACTTTTGCATTTTTAATATATTTTCTTATATTATCTTCCCATGCATTGCTTTTTATCGTTCCTCTGGTTGCCATTACTCCTATTTTTGTATATTTTTTATCATATATGTATTTTACCGCAGGTTCTATAATTCCTATTATAGGAACCTTATAAATATTTCTCATTTCTTCTAATGCTTGACTTGTGGCAGTTCCACATGCTATTATAATTATTTTTACATTATACTTTAATAAAATTTCTATATTTCTTTTTGTTAATTCTATTATACTTTCCTTTGATTTTGAGCCATATGGAAAATTTTTAGTATCTCCTAAATAAATAATTCTTTCGTTTGGAAATTGTTTTGATACTTCTTTATATACAGTAAGACCTCCTACACCTGAGTCAAACATTCCTATTGGTCTACAATCCATTTTCATTCTTCCTTCTTATTTTTTTCTTATTTTATCACATAAATAGCATTAAATACAATAGCGAACCTATTTTAGGTTCGCTTTTTATTTAATTATTTGCAAAAATCACAGTCATTTGGTCTCCCTGGTTTTATTGGTTCTGGCTTTGGAGTAGGCTTTGGACAAATTTCACAATCGCAAACAAGTCTTTCGCCTTTTAAGCATCTAAATTCCTTATCAATTTTCGCACAAATTTTAGAATGTTTCACTTTATTAGCCCAGATTTCTATTGAATAATATCTATCTGCACATAAGGGACCAAATACAAACTCTCCATTTTTGTCTGTGAAAGTATGAGATACTGGCTTTCTCTCGTTTCCACAATCATAATCAACTTCTATTAGTTTTACAACTGCATCTTCTATTGGTTCACCGCAATCGTCTTTTACAACTCCATAAATTACAGTTCTATTATCTTTTGAAATTGTTATATCTAAATCATATTGTTTTCCAGCAGCCATTATTCCATCAATATCTACTACTGGGCAAATTGTTTTATCATATTTCATATTATACCACCTTTCTTTTATATAATATGAAATATGATTTATTTAGTTACTAAATTATTCCCATTTTCTTTATCATTCGTTTACCTTGTTTTAGCATCTTATTTGATTTGCATCCCATCATTTCATTACACACCATTGTTGCTCCTGCCACAATTACCATTCCTACAATCATACCTTTAACAAATTTCATTTAATTTCTCCTTTCTTTAAGGTATTTTTATATTATTGGAACTTGTCTTCCAATTTTTTACCTCTTTTACTATTATGTCTTTTTTATATATTTATTATACCAAGAATATGATTCAAATATTGCTATTAATATTAGAAACACACCAAATAATTTTTTAAGTATTCCTGTTTCTATTTTTGTCGCCAAAAAAGCCCCAAAAGCTGCCCCAATCGAACCCCAAATAGCAATTGGTAGTGCTAAATTCCATTTAATTTGTTTCCTTTTTATATTAAATATCGTCGCTGATATTGATGTTGGAATAAAAAAAATTAGATTTGACGCCTGCGCAACCTTTTGATCTTTTCCCAAAAATGTAACTAAAATTGTAATAAGTATGCTGCCTCCTCCCATACCCATACCACTTATTAGTCCTGAGATTAAACCAGATAATATTTCTACCACTTTAGTCTCCTTTATTCTTATTTATTTTATAAAAATACTAATACCTGCATAAATTAAAAATATTATAAAAATTAGCACTAAATATTTTTCATTTATTTTTTCTAAAACTTTCGCTCCTAATATTCCACCTACTGTTCCTCCAATAGCAGACAATATCCCTAGCTTCCAATCCATAAATTCAGTTTTATTATAAAAAAACAAACTAGCCAATACCATTGGCAATATACAAAAAACGGACATAGCTCTAGATTCTTTTTCGTTACATTTAAAGATATATGAAAATGCTGGAACTAATATAAGTCCTCCTCCTGAAGCAAAAAGGCCACTTAATATACCAGAAGTAAGTCCTACCATTATAATTTTAATTTTTTCTTTCATATTAATATTTTTGACTTAAAAAAAGAAAATATACAAAGTAAAAATAAATTTAAGTCTATTTATTTTCATTTTGTATATTTTCCTCTATAAATTTTTCTAGTTTCGCTGCTGTATGGCATGAAATACAATGTGCTAATTTTTTAGTTTCCTCTTCAACCAACTCTTTGTCTGTTTTTATAATATCTCTTAAAAAAATCTCAAAAAGTTCATGCCTTCTTTCAATATATTTAGCTCTTGCAACTCCACTTTCTGTTAATGTAATATTTTTATACTTTTCATAATTTATTAATCCCTGGTCTTTTAATACATTAAGTGCTGCACTTGTACTTGCTTTAGTAACATCCATTTCTTCTGCAATATCTGTAACTCTAGCTCTGCTACATTCCTTTGTAAGAATATAAATTGTATATAAATATTCTTCTAATGAATCTGTCATTAATTATCTCCTTTTATTTCTTTTGGTTTTACAACTTTTGTTGATATAGCATTTGTTTGTGCTTCATTCCATCTCATAACTCTAATATTTTGGTATGTTTCAAGCACTTTAGAATATTTGTCTCTTTCATCTTCCCAAACTGTATCTGGAATTTTATCAAAACTATCAAACATTTTTTCCGCTTCTACAAGATAGATTATTTGTTCTTGTGCTGACATTTTATCATATCTTTTAGCAAATTCTGCTAGATTATCTAATTTTTGGTTTGCATCTATAAAGCTAAAAAAATCTTTAACTTTTATTCCTGCCATTCTAATTTGCATAATGGCCATAGCTATTAATATTATAATAAATATTCCAAGTATAAATATTATAGCTAGTGCTTTAGTCATTTTCTCACTCCTCATCTTTAGATTCTGCATTTATTATATCATTTCGTTGGTTTCTTTGCAATAGTTTTACAATTCTAACGGTATTAACGAATAAAAAGCTTTTTCTTTTAAAAGAACAAAATGGGCATGATTAATATATTTTTACATTTCAAATAACTTTTCATGCACCGTCTTTGTTCACTCGCGAAAGTTTTTACGATATTTTCTGTGAAATATTTTTTGTTTTACTAAATTATTACTCATAATATTTTTTAATCTACTATTTCTTATTTTTCTTCTAATAACCAATCTATTACATTTTTATGAATTATACCATTTTGCGAAAAATCAAATTTATCCATTGTTAAAACATATTTAGGATAGTTATCTTCTATATTTTTAAATGCTCCAAATTCTCTTTGGATAACAGAGTCATCTGCCAAAATATAAGCTACTTGAATATATATCTTATCTTTAAATCTTGTCGCTATAAAATCTATCTCTCCATTTTCCAAATTTCCAACTTTAACATCATATCCTCTAGACAGCAATTCATTATATACAATATTTTCCAAATACGCTCCTAGTTGTGGTTTCTTTCCACCGTTAATTATTTGACCAAATCCTAAATCTGTTAAATAATATTTATATTTTCCGTTTAATATTCTTTTTCCTCTAACATCATATCTGTCAGCTTTATTTATCAGCATAGCTTTTGTCATATATTCTAAATAGTTATATAGAGTTATTTTTGAAACCTCTCTATCGTCTTTATTTGCAAAATAATTTGATAAACTTTCTGCTGAAAAATTTTGAGATGGTGTTGTAACTATATATTCTACTATTCTATTAAATAAATCTAAATCTTTTATATTAAATCTTGCTATAATATCTTTTACTAATATAGAATTATATATGTCTGATAAATATGTTCTTGTCTGAACTTCATCTGTCATCATAAATCTTTGTGGCATTCCTCCCCAAGTCATATAGTCATTAAATACTTCTTCTATATCTTTTCTATTTGTTATATTTTTAAGCTCACATACTTCTTTAAATGTGAATGGATAAGTTTTAAAACTTACATATCTTCCTGCTATATGTGTAGCTAGTTCTCCAGATAGTAAATCACTATTAGAACCTGTAATAAATATTGATACATTTTTAGATGCCTTAAATGAATTTATTGCTTTTTCCCAATGTTCTACACTTTGAATTTCATCAAATAATAAGTAATATTTATCTTTGCTTACTATTTTTTCTTTAACGTAATTGTGTAAATCCATATCATTTTTTATAAAAGCATAATCTTCATATTCAAAATTTATATATATTATTTGAGATTCTGGTATTCCTCTTTCTTTTAGCTCATCTATTATTTGTAATAATATGACTGACTTACCACATCTTCTAACACCCATTATGACTTTTATCAAATCTTGGTCATAGAATGGCCTAATTTTAGATAAATATTTTTCACGAATAATCATAAATTTCTCCTCTTTTTCCACTTTATTTTATTCCATTATATCGTAATTGTTTTCTTTTGTCAACGTTTTTGTTTATCTCACTAAACAAAACTCGTTTTTTTTCGCATTTTGTTTAGTTTGCAAATTATGTATTTAAGAATATCAATATTTTCCAAAAATTAGTGCCAAACAACAACACTTATGTGTATATTTCTGCATCTGGTACTTTATATTATTCTTCAATTATACTTTATCATATTTGTGCGAAAAAGTTATTTCTTTCCCATAAAACGTAGTAAATTTTTTAATTTACTACGTTTTTTACTTTATTTATTTTTTTCGTTATTACTGTAATTCTTATAATTTTTTAATTTTAGAAATATATGTCAAGTAAATGTAGGCAATTTTTATATTTTACCTACATTTATTGTACACTAACATTTTATGCTCCATCTAATAATCTATTAAATAGTCTATTCCATGCTCTCTTTAATAACAATTTCGTCATCTTTCGCAGAAACTTTAACTTTACCTTTTACTTTGTCATCAAGCATTGCCTCTGCAATCTTGTCTTCTATCATTGTTTGAATTGCTCGTTTTAATGGTCTTGCACCATAGGCTTGGTCAGTACCTTTTTTAGCAACTAAGTCTTTTGCAGTATCGTCTACTTCCAATTCTATATTTTGGCTCTTAAGTAATTTTGCTACATTTGCAATTAAAATATCAACAATTTTTCTTATCTGAGTTTCTTCAAGTTTGTGAAATACAATTATTTCGTCAATACGATTTAAAAATTCTGGTTTGAATTCCTTTTTCAATTCTCCCATAACATCCTTTTTTGTATTTTCATATTCTTTGTTTGAATCTTCATTTGTATTTACAAATCCCAAACTTTTCTTTTCTGTAATTAATCTTGCTCCTATATTTGAAGTCATTATTATAACTGTGTTTTTGAAATTAACTGTTCTTCCAGTAGAATCTGTAAGTCTACCGTCATCTAAAACTTGCAGAAGCATATTCATTACATCTGGATGAGCTTTTTCTATCTCATCAAACAGAATTACTGCATATGGTTTTCTTCTTATTTTTTCTGTAAGTTGACCGGCTTCTTCATATCCAACATATCCTGGAGGAGAACCTATTAATTTTGCAACTGAATGTGATTCCATATATTCTGACATATCAATTCTAATTAATGCATCTTCTGTTCCAAATAAATTTTCAGCTAGTGCCTTTGATAATTCAGTTTTTCCTACTCCAGTTGGTCCTAAAAATAAGAATGAACCTATTGGTTTATTTGGATCTTTTAGACCCATTCTACTTCTTTTTATTGCTTTTGATACTGCTTCTACTGCTTCTTCCTGTCCAATTACTCGTTTATGCAAATTTGCATCTAAATTCTTTAACTTTTCATTTTCTGACTCTGAAACTTTAATAACTGGAATTCCTGTCCAACTTGCTATTACGTTAGAAATATCTTCTTCTGTTAAGCTTGATACTATTTTGCTATTTTTGTTTTCCCAATCTTTTTTTGCCTTTTCAAGTTCTTTTTTCTTTGATTTTTCCTTATCTCTTAAATTAGCTGCTTTTTCAAAGTCTTGTATTCTTATTGCTTCTTCTTTTTCTTTTCCAAGTTTCTCTATTTCATCTTTGATATCTTTAAAACTTTCTGGCTCTGTGTAACTCTTCATTCTAACTCTAGAAGCCGCTTCGTCAATTAAATCTATTGCTTTATCTGGCAAAAATCTATCATTAATATATCTTGTTGAAAGCTCTACTGCAGCGTTTATTGCTTCGTCCGTTATTTTTACATTATGATGTGCTTCATACTTATCCCTTAATCCTGCTAATATTTGTTTTGTTTCTTCTTCTGTTGGTTCACTTACATTTACTGGGCTAAACCTTCTTTCTAATGCTGCATCTTTTTCAATATATTTTCTATATTCTTTTAATGTTGTAGCTCCTACTAATTGAATTTCTCCTCTTGCAAGAAGTGGCTTTAGAATATTAGCTGCATCAACTGCACCTTCTGCTGAACCAGCTCCTACTATTGTATGAACCTCATCTATAAATATTATAACATCTCCTGCTTTTTTTACTTCCTTTAGAGCTTTTTTAATCCTTTCTTCAAAATCTCCTCTATATTTTGCCCCTGCAACCATACTAGAAATGTCTAAACTAACAACCCTTTTGTTTTTTAAGATTTCTGGAACATCTCCTGATACAATTTTCTCAGCTAGTCCCTCTGCAACTGCAGTTTTTCCAACGCCAGGCTCTCCAATTAAACATGGGTTGTTTTTTGTTCTCCTTGATAATATTTGTATTACCCTTTGAATTTCTTCTTTTCTTCCTATTACTGGATCTAGCTTTCCTTCTTTTGCCTGTTTAGTTAAGTCTACACCATATTGATTTAAAGTTGGTGTTGAGTTATAGCTTCCCATCTTATTTCCTTGTTTTTCTGAATCTGCTTCTACATCTTCGGTTAATACTCTATTTAATTCATTATATATTTTTTGAGGTGCTGCTCCTTCTTCCATCATTATTCTAATTGCAACACTATCGCCTTCTTTCATAATACCAATTAAAATATGTTCTGTTCCTATGTATTCTGTTCCTGTTCTTCTGGCTTCTAAAAAGGCATTTTCTATAACTCTTTTACTTCTAGGAGTAAAACTAATCTGTTCTGGATTTTCAATTGTGGCTCCCATACCAACAATTTCTTCGATTTCTTGCTTTACTCCATCTTCTGTCAATCCCTGATTTACAAGAACTTTACATGCCACACCTGTGCCCTCTGCAACTAGTCCATATAGTAGATGTTCTGTTCCTATATAATTATGTCCTAAGTCCATAGCCAGTTCTTGTGCAAGTTCAAGAGCCTTTTCAGCTCTCGCTGTAAATTTATAATACATAAATTAATCCTCCTTTATAATTTGCTTTATTATTTCACATCTTGCTAATTCCTGCTCTAATACAGAAAGTTTCTTACCAGCTCTTTTTTGTACATTTGCTGGTTTAGTATATAAAATTAATTCCGCTATTTTTTTATCTGTTAACTCTTTTATTATTCCCAAATCTGTTCCTAATTTTACACTAGAAAGTAATTCCAAGGTTTCTTCTTCACTTAGCCTCTTTGCAAATGTAAGTATTCCGAAATCTCTATATACCTTGTCTTCAAATTTAACAGATTTTTTCGCTAAATATTTTCTTGCTATTCTTTCTTGCTCTATTATTTTTGCTGAAATTAGATTTAAATTTTTTGCTATTTCTTTTTCTGTTATTCCTAAAGTTTGATTATTAGAAATTTGATATATATCTCCTTCTGCTTTTGTTCCTTCTCCATAGATTCCTCTTACATTCATTCCCAAGTTATTTACTGCATTTAAAATTTTGCTAATATTTCCTGTCATTTGGAATCCTGGTACATGTACTAGTGAAGATATTTTCATACCAGTTCCTACATTTGTTGGGCATGCTGTTAAATACCCATATTTCGGATGGAAACTATATTGTACTATGCTTCCTATTTTCTCATCTATTTCTATTGCTAAGTTTAGTAAATTGTCTATGTCTAATCCAGATGTAAATACTTGTAATTTTATGTGGTCTTCTTCATTTATCATGATACAAATATTTTCTTCATCATTAATTATAATTGCTGTATAAGGTATTTTCGTTTTAGCAAAGTCTGGACTTATAATATGTTTTTCTACTAAACTTTGTTTAGTTATGCTATCCATATCACTTAGTCCAAAAAATTTTAAACCATACCCTAGTGAAGGAGTTATTTCTTTCATTTTATCATATACAATTTTCAGGTCTTCTTTCGAGCATCTTGTTGTAAATGGAATTCCTTTTATATTTCTAGATAATCTTACCCTTGTACTCAAAACAACATCTGATTCTTTTCCATTTTGCAAATACCAATTCATTATTTATTCATCTCCTTTATTTCATCTCTTAACTTAGCTGCATCTTCATATCTTTCTTCTTTAATAGCTTTTTCAAGCTTAGCTTCTAATTCTTCTTTTTTAGTTAATTTTTTGCTTTCTACCTTTTCTTTTATAGGTTCGCCTTCTCCTTTTGCACCTCTACCTATATGTTTTGCTGTTCCATGTAAATTTTTTAATAAAGAATCTATTGGATTTGAAAACACATCATAACATTCACTGCAGCCAAACATTCCTGTGTCTATGAAATCATTATATGTCATTCCACAGTTCTTGCATTTTGCTTCATCCATTTTTAAACTTGGAAGTAATGCACTTTCTGCATAATCATTAAAGAAATCTCCCAAAAAGCTAGTAAAATTAATTGGTATATCAATATTATCTAACCCCAACTTTCTAGCACATTCTGAGCATAATCTTACCTCTTTTTTTACACCATTAATTATCTGAGTATATCTAAAGTTTGCTTCATTTTTTCCACAATTTTCACACATCATGTTAATAACCTCCTTACACTTCAATATGTGTTTATACTAAATTTATAAGCATATTCTTAAAAATTTTTGCTCTTATTTCATCTTTTGTTTGTACTGGTAATGTTAATACATTATCACTGGTTGCTCCTTTTATTAGATTTGCTTCTTTTTCTGTTATTATGTCATAGTCTAATATATTTTTAACAAATATATCTATTTCTTTTGCACTTATTGTATTTCCTATATTATTTATAATATGCATTAAGTAATCGCTATGAGTAATATTTACTTTTTTAATTTTTATACATCCGCCTCCACCTCTTGAACTTTCTACATAATATCCTTGCGTTGGTGTAAATCTAGTTGAAAGCACATAATTTATTTGTGATGGAACACAATTAAAGTGCTCTGCCAAGTCATTTCTTTGTATTATTGCAAGTTCATCTTCTTCTAACATTTCTTTTATAAAATTTTCTATTATATCCGATATTCTCATATTGCCCCCCTTGGATATTTTGTTACATTGTTCGATATTTTTCTACTTTATTTGACTTTGACTTTCTTTGACTTTTATAAGTATACATTGTTTTCTCTAAAATGTCAATAGTTTTACGAAAATTTGTTTTTGAAAAACTGTATTATTTTTTTTGCATTTATGATATACTTTAAAATATTTAATTTGGAGGTTTTGTAATGGAACTATTACACTTATTAGAAATATATTTTTTATTATTTATAACCTATGCATTCTTTGGATGGCTCATGGAAGTAATATGCAAATTAATTCAAGAAAAAAGATTTATAAATAGGGGCTTTCTAATTGGTCCATATTGTCCTATATATGGATGGGGTGCACTTTCAATTACTATTTTGCTAAAGAAATATTTAGATGACCCAATTGCCTTATTCTTTATGTCTGTAATTATCTGTTCAATAATAGAGTATTTAACAAG
>USTA01000003.1 GCA_900557475.1 uncultured Clostridium sp.
TGTTTTAGGTGTACCTAAAATGCATAGCTTTTTAGCGTTAAAATCCTTTTTTATAGAAAATTAAAATATAAAAAATATTAAAAAAATAAGGAGGAATTATGGGATTTATTAAAGCATTTGCAGGAAGTTTAGGAGGAGCACTAGGAGAGCAATGGCAGGACTTTTTTGTGCCAATGCCAAATGTACCAGGAACGGCAGGAATTTTTAGAGCAATAAAAAGAGAAACGAATAGTGGAAGGGGTTCAAACACAGAAGGGTCAGCAAACATTATTACAAATGGAAGTAAAATTATTGTACCTGAAGGAACAGCATTAGTAACAATGCAAGATGGAGGAATAACAGGATTAATAACAGAACCAGGAGGATTTATATTTACTTCATCAGATCCAAACTCAAAATCTATGTTTGCAGGAAATGGAATAATATCTTCAACATTTGGACAAAGTTGGGAAAGATTTAAATTTGGAGGACAACCAGGAGTAGAACAGTTAGCATTCTATGTAAATTTGAAAGAAATACCAAACAATAGGTTTGGAACGCAGTCAGAAATATATTGGGATGATGCATATTTAAATGCTCAAGTAGGAGCTATAACAAGAGGAACATATACTTTAAGAATATTAGACCCAATATTATTTATAAAGAATTTTGTACCAGCAAAATATCTACAAGCAAATTCGCCAGTATTTGACTTTGCAGATATGGACAATGATGCAGGAGCACAACTATTTAATGAAGTAGTAAGTAGCTTATCAGGAGCATTTTCAAATTATACAAATGATCCAAGCAAAGGAAATCGTATAACAAGAATACAAGGAGACCAAATCGGATTTGCACAATCATTGTCAAAAGCAGTAGAAGATGGATATTCATGGAGAACCGATAGAGGATTAGAAATTGTAAAAGTAGCAATTCAAACAATTGAATATGATGAAGATACAAGAAGATTACTAAGTGATGTAAAAAAAGCAGATGCTTTATCTGGTGCAAGAGGAAACTCATTTATGCAACAATCAGTAGCAAGAGGAATGCAAGCAGCAGGAGAAAATCCAAATGGAGGAATTGGTGCAATGGCATTTATGGGAATGGGTGCTAATTCGGTAGGAATAGGAGGACTTAACCAACCTACAAATCAAGGAGTAATAGGAATTCAAAATCCAAATTTAGCTCCAAATCAAGTACAAAATCCAAACGTAGCTTCACAACAAAATATTCAAGGAGTTCAAGCAAATAATCCTATAAATCAAATGCCAAGTGAGCCAGCAGAAAGTAATATGAATGGTCAGCCTGTAAATGTGCAGGAGGAAGACCCTTATGAGAAACTATCTAAATTTAAAAAAATGCTAGATGAAGGATTAATTACTCAGGAAGACTATGACGCTCAAAAAAAGAAAATCTTGGGGGTATAAAATAGAAGATGGAAATAATGCAAGGAGTAAAAGGCGAGCCTAAAATAGTACAAACAGATATAGAATCACAAGATGGGCAAAATAAATGTCCAAGATGTGGAGCAACAGATATTGCCCTGAATGCAAAAACAGGACTTCTTAGATGCAATTATTGTAGATATGAATTTTTACCAGAAAAGGTGAAAGGATTAGAAACAAATATAAGCGAAATTAGAGGAGAGATTATAGGTTCTGGCGCCAAAGATATAGATGATAGCGAAAATCAAAAAAGCAATGTAAAAACATTTAAATGTAGTAGCTGCGGTGCAGAAGTTGTTATTGACGGAAATGAAACAACTCAAGCAAGATGCCACTGGTGCAGAAATACATTATCACTAAATAGTCAAATTCCAAATGGAGCAATACCGGATGTTTTACTACCATTTAAACTTACAAAAGAAGAGGCGAAAACACAGATAGAAGAATTTGTAGGAAAAAGAAAATTTTATGCACATCCTAAATTTAAAGAGGAATTTAGCCTAGATAATATTATGGGAGTATACTTTCCATATATGTTAGTAGATGTAAATGGACACGCACATTTTGAAGGATATGGAGAACATGAAGTTAGAAAATATTTTGTAAGAAGAGGAGATAATAGAGAACTTAACTATGATGCAGATTTATATGAAATAGAAAGAGATTTTGACTTAAGCATTCAGGACATATCAGTAGAATCTAATTCAGATAGGCTAAATAAAGAAAATAATGAAAAAACAAATAATGTTATAAATTCAATAATGCCATTCGATACAGAAAACTGTGTAAGATATAATGCTAACTATCTAAAAGGATATACTTCAGAAAAAAGAGATACAAACATAGAAGATTTAAGAAAAATAGTAGATGTACAAAGCAAGGATATTTCAAGGTTTGCAGCAAACGATACAATAAAAAAATATGACCGTGGAGTAAACTGGAAAAAACAAGAATTAGATGTAAAAGGAAGGCAATGGAAAACAGCGTATTTGCCAGTATGGCTTTACAGCTATCAAGAGAAAAAAGAGAATAAGAGCATAATGCATTATGTAGCCGTAAATGCTAGAACTAAGGAAACAATGGGAAGTGTACCAATACATATCCCTAAATTAATTGGAATGTCTGCGCTAGTAGAATTACTAGGAATTATATTAATGCTTATAGTTGACGTATCTTGGAGTTTTCTATTTGTAATGCTAGGATTCATATACTTTTTGATAGTATATTTAAAATATAGAAATACAAATGCTAGACATCATCACGAAATAGAGACAAAAAGAAATATAATTAATCTGAGACAAAAAGACCAATTAATAAAACATAAGACAGGACTTAGCAACTCTAAAATGGTAGAATCCAATAACATGGAAGTAACTGGTCAAAATGTGGTAGGAGAAATGGTAAACAAATTTACCAATATTCTTTAATATATAAACAAAGGGGGGAGAAAAAGTGGAAAAAATTATAGAAAAATGTAAAAATA
The DNA here is from genome assembly GCA_900557475.1 of uncultured Clostridium sp. GTDB lineage: Bacteria > Bacillota > Clostridia > TANB77 > CAG-508 > CAG-793. The sequence continues at coordinate 2,911 of USTA01000003.1, forward strand.
CAAAAATACTAGGAGTAATTGGAGCAATATGTTTAATATTAGGTATGTTTTTACCATATATATCTTTTCATTACTTTGGATACACAAGTTCAATAAAGTTATGTAACTTTTGGCAAGGAAACACAATTTTATTCTTAGCCATATTGAATTTGCTATTTATATGCAAAGATTTTATAGAAGAAAAAATACCAAATATCTTTAACAATGAATTTGGAGAAAAAATAAAAACAGTTAATAATCAAAAATTAACATTAATAGCAACAGTTGGTGCAGCAATTCTTGCACTATACCTAACATGGGGATGGGGACTAGAATTATTTAAAAATTATAGTATTGGATTTTATTTGCTATGGATAGGAATAATACTTTTAGTAATTTATGCTTTTGTATATAAAGAAGGAAATAAGGAAGTAACAAATATTAATCAATATCAAACAAATATAAAATAAATTTTAAAGTATATCAAAGGTTGTAGAAAGAATAAAATTATGAATAAAGTAAAATATTTTATAATAACAATAATTAGCATAATAGCAATAATGATGATTCCTGGAATAGTAAATGCAGAATCAAAAGTTACAGTAACTAGGAACATATATTCAAATTTAGGAAGTATGAAATTTACATTTAAAGGTTTAAAATTAGACATGACTCATGAATATTTATTTGGACTTACAAAAACAGTAGCAGAAGAAATAAAGTCATGGTTTTCAATAACAGAATATACTGAATCAAATGCAGTAGTAGATGTAACAACAACAACAAGAGAACTAAGAAATGTTATAAATGCAGTAGATAAAGGATATATAACAATAAAAGATAAAACAACGGATACCATTGTACTAAAACCATATGGAGTAGATTTGAAAATACCATTTTTAAGAGTTACTAATTATACTGTAATACCTAATGGAAAGGAATTTGATCCATCCGGTGAAAGAGTTCAATTAGCAATAAGGAATGCCCATAATAGTAATATGTACTACCAATATGAAAAGATAACAGATGAAAATATTATAAAAAAATATAAAGAAATAAAGAAAGCAAATGGAGATTTCTTAGAATTAGAAAATTTATTAAAAACTGTACCTCCAGAGTCTAACTGGACAGAATGGGATTTGTGGAATGGATATGACACTCAAACAGGAATGAATGGATTTGGATATCCAGAACGTAAAGTAGCTGTACCAGATAGTGGACTATATTATATGTGGGTATACAATTCTGGAAATAATTTGAAAAATATATATGGATATATATTAGTAGATAATTTACAACCAGATATTAATTTAGAAGCAATTTCTTTACCTGCAACAGAAAAAGTTGAATTGGGAAAAACTCTAACATTAAAACCAACATTTAATCCATCTAATGCTACAAATAAAATTGTAAAATGGAGCTCAAGTAATGAAGATGTTGCAACTGTTGACAATGGAGGAAAAGTAACACCAAAAAAACTTGGTTCAACAGTTATAACAGTAATATCAGAAGATGGAAATAGAAAAGCAACCTGTACAGTTACAGTAGTAGCAAAACAAGAAAACAATAATGGAAATTCGGGAAGCAACAATTCAGGAAATAACAATAATGGTGGCAACACTGGAAATAATAACAACCAAAACAATGGAAGTCAAAACAATAGCGGAGGATTTGGTAATAATCAAAACGATAAAAAAGACCCAACAGTGGCAGATAAAGAAATTCCGCAAACAGGAGAAAAAATAGTTGTAGCAGGATTAACAGCTCTTACTGGAATAGTAGTACTTGGAATAGTTGCATATCACAATGAAAGAAAACTAAAAGATATAAAATAGAGCATATATTAAACAAATTTGTAAATTAGATTCTAGAAGACGAGGGAATGAACTCTGTATTATGCAGGGATCATTCCTTTTAAATATGCTTTTTTACAGTTATAAGCAAACGAAAAGTAACAAAAAACACATATTTACATAAAATATATAAGACAGAAGTTTATATGGAGGTAAATATGTCAAAAACAATTTTAGAAGTAAAAAATCTAGGAAAAACATATCAAGCAGAAAATGGAGAGATAGAGGCTTTAAAAAATATAAGCTTTAAAGAAAAAGAAGGAGAATTTGTTAGCATAATAGGTCCTAGTGGATGTGGTAAATCGACTCTTTTATCTATAATAGCAGGACTAGAAAGTAAGAGTTTAGGAGAGAGCTACATAGATGGAAAAGTAGGATATATGCTACAAAAAGATAACTTATTAGAATGGAGAACTATATATAAAAATGTTTTGTTAGGATTAGAAATTCAAAATATAAATACAGCAGAAAATAGAAAATATGCAGAGGACCTTTTAAAAAAATATGGACTATATGAATTTAAAAACAAATATCCGAATCAACTATCAGGAGGAATGAGACAAAGGGTAGCATTAATAAGAACGCTTGCAATAAGGCCAAAAGTATTGCTATTAGATGAAGCATTTTCAGCACTAGATTATCAAACAAGACTAATGGTTACGAATGATATATATAAAATACTAAAGAATGAAAATATAACAGTGCTAATGGTAACACATGATATATCTGAAGCTATATCTATGTCGGATAGAATAATAGTTTTAACAAATAGACCAGCTTCTATAAAAAATATTCATGAGATAAATTTTGGAATAAAAGAAAGAACCCCCTTAAATTGTAGGGAAAGTCCAAAATTTAGTGAATATTTTAATATTTTGTGGAAGGAGCTAGATGGACATGAAAAATAATAAAGACAAAATAGAAAAAATTTCAGAAGAAAGAAAAAATTATTTATCAAAAGTAAAAAACAGAAAACTTACAATAATATTAACACAAATAGGAATTATAATTGCGTTTATAGCATTATGGGAAATATTAGCTAGGTTAGGAAAGATAGACAGCTTTATAATGAGCCAGCCATCAAGAATAGTAAAAACATTTTTAAATTTGTCGTCTAATGATTTACTAAAACATGTTGCTATAACGGTTTTAGAAACCATTGTACGGATTTACTTTAGGAACAGTGCTAGGAGTAATAATTGCTGTTATTTTATGGTGGTCTCCATTTATATCTAAAGTGTCTGAACCATTTTTAGTAGTATTAAATAGTCTTCCAAAGGTAGCGTTAGGTCCCATAATTATAATTTGGGTAGGAGCAGGAATGCCGGCAATTATAGTTATGGCATTGTTAATTTCACTAATAGTTTCTATACTAAATATACTTAATGGATTAATAAATACAGAGGAAGAAAAAATAAAGATGGCTAAAACACTAAACGCGAGTAAGTGGCAAATTCTTACTAAAATAGTTTTACCATCTAATTTTAAAACTATTTTTAATACACTAAAAGTAAATATTGGGCTATCTTTAGTTGGTGTAATTTCAGGAGAATTTTTAGTATCAAAAGGAGGTCTGGGATACTTAATAGTATATGGTGGCCAAGTATTTAAACTAGACTTAGTTATGACTAGTGTAATAATTTTAGGAATAGTAGCAGCTCTTATGTATGAAGGTGTTGAGCTATTAGAAAAGAAAGTATTTAAGGAATAAGTATAAATAGGAGGAATGATATGAGCAGAAAAAAAACAATTTTATTTGAATTATTAATACTTATAATAATTGTTTTACAAATAGTTTTTATTTTTAAAATAAGAAATTCAAAAGAAGAGAATTTAAAAAGTGTAAAACTAAATGAAGTGACAAGGTCGGTTTTCTATGCACCTCAATATGTAGCAATAGCAAATGGATATTTTGAAGAAGAGGGAATAAGTTTAGAAATTACAACAGGGCAAGGAGCTGACAACGTAATGACAGCTATTCTTTCAGGTCAAAGTGATATTGGTTTATGTGGACCAGAAGCAGCAATTTACGTATATAATGAAGGAAAAGAAGATTATGCACAAATATTTAGTCAGCTTACTAAAAAAGACGGTTCATTTTTAGTAGCAAGGGAAGAAACAAAAAATTTTTCTTGGAATGATTTGATGGGAAAAACAGTAATTCCAGGAAGAAAAGGAGGAGTACCATATATGACATTAGAATATGTTCTAAAGCAAAATGGCATAAACCCAAAAACAGATGTAATTTTAGATGATAGCATAAAATTTGACCTTATGGCAGGAGCATTTTCAGCAGGAAATGCAGACTATGTAACACTTTTTGAACCAACTGCGTCAGGAACAGTAGCAGCAGGAAAAGGATATATAGTAACATCAATAGGTAAAGAAGCAGGAGAAATACCATATACAGCATATTGTGCAAAGAAAAGTTATATAAATGAAAATGGGGATACAATTTTAGGATTCACAAGAGCAATATACAAAGGAGAACAATGGGTAAAAGAACATACAGAAAAGGAAATAGGAGAAAAAATCCAAAAATTTTTTCCAGATACAACGCTAGAATCGCTAGAACAATCTATAAAAAGTTATAAAGAGATAGATGCTTGGTGTAGTGAGCCATATCTAAAAGAAGAAGCGTTTAATAAGCTTCAAGATATAATGAAAGAAGCTGGCGAATTAAAAGAAAAAGCTCCTTATGAGAAAATAGTAAATAACAATTTTGCGAACAAAGTAAAAGAATAAATAAAATTCAAAAAAGCCCTATATATCCTATGATATAAGGGCTTTTAAGATGTTTGCTAAGAAGCAAACATAAAGATTGTTACTTTTCTTTAGACATTTCTATGATTTTTCTTCTGGCAACTATAAGAGACATTTCGGCTATCTTTACTTTCTCTTCGGCCTCTGACATTGAAAGACCAAGCATCATGTAGTAACCTACGACATCTGGTCTAGCCTTACGGAGAAGTGCTATAAAAAGCTCTTCAGAAATAAGACAAGAAGATTTTAATGGACAATCTGCTGAACACTCCCAACACCGTAAATTATTAGTGCAGTTAAAAGAATTCATAAGTAACACTCCTTTCAGTAATTAATAAATTAATTATACTACAAATATAGGAAAATAACAAGATTCATACAAATTATGTCAACAAAAAGTTGAGAAATTTATTGCCACAATTTAACCTTGTATGTTATAATAGATATTATGTAAAAGGAGATGAATAGTAATGGCAAATATACTCGATTATGTAGATTGGAGAGGAGATCTTTCAATCAAGATAAATAAATTAAATGAATTAGATAATATGATAATGTCTAGATTATCTTATATGCCTTATTCTCTTATTGATATGAATAAAAAAGAAACAATAAAATCGTTAGGAGAAAAGTTTAAAAAAATAGATGCAGATGAATTTGGAATGCCTGGAGATAAGCCTTTAATAGAAAAATTATCTAAAAGTAACAGGTTTAAAGACATAGAAATAACAGATTATTATTCTAATACAGTTTATGAAAAAGAAGAGCAATTTAGTGCAATAACTATACATCTACCCAATAAAGAAATATACTTATCATATTGTGGAACAGATAATACATTAGTAGGATGGAAAGAAGACTTTAATTTGAGTTTTATGATAAATATACCAGCACAAATAGAAGGATTAAAATATGTAGAAAAAATCGCCTCAAAATATCCGAACAAAATGCATTTGGGAGGACATTCTAAAGGTGGAAATGTTGCAGTATATTCCGCAATATTTGCAAAAAAAGAAATTCAAAATCGTATAATAGATGTAACAAACCACGATGGACCAGGATTTGATAAATCTATTATAGAAAGAGGAGAATATAAAAGAGTATTAAATAAAATTTTTACATATATACCTCAATCTTCTATTATAGGAAGATTATTAGAACATGAGGAAAAATATAAAATAGTAAAAAGTATCCAAAAGGGAATAATGCAACATGATATTTATTCATGGCAGGTTTTAGGAACTAAATTTGTTAAATTAAATGAAGTTACTAATGGTAGTGAAATAATTAATGAAACTGTAAGAACATGGTTAAAAAATACAACAATAGAGCAAAGAGAAAATTTTATAAATATAATATATGAAATTATTTCAGCAACAAATGCTAAAACATTAAAGGAAATATCATTATCAAAATTGAAAAATATGCGGAGTTATATTAAAATCATATAGAGATGTAAAAGAAGAAGATAAAAAAGTTATAGCAAAGATGCTACAATGTTTTATACATGCGGGAATAGAAACATTAAAAGATAAAGGAGGAAAGCTATGATAAAAATATATAATACAGATCAAGAAACAAACGAATATAAAGAAATAACTGAATATAAAGACGGAAGTTGGATAAATATGATAGACCCAACAGAAAAAGAAATAGAAGAAGTTTGCTCAAAACTGCAGATTCAGCAAGACTTTATAAGATATTCACTAGATAATGAAGAAAAAGCCAGAATTGATTATGAAGAAGATGATGATACAGTACTGTTTATCATGGATGTACCTGTTAAAGAGAAAGAGCAAGATAGAGAAATATATACAACAATGCCAATAGGAATTGTTGTTGTAAGAGATGATTTTATAATTACAGTATCTTTAAAAGAACAAGAAATAATACAATCCTTTATAAGCGGAAAAACAAAAGGATTTGCAACATATAAGAAAAGTAGATTTATTCTTCAACTAATGTATAAAAATGCATCAAGTTATTTGAATTACTTAAAACAAATAAATAAAGAAACAGAAGCCGCAGAATTAAGGCTTAAAGAATCTATGAAAAATCAAGAATTATTAAAATTATTAGACTTAGAAAAATCTTTAGTGTATATTATAACATCATTAAGAGCAAATGAGGCTGTTATGGAAAGAACAATAAAAATAAAAAATATAAAACTATATGAAGAAGATGAAGATATTTTAGAGGATGCAATAATAGAAAATAAACAGGCAATAGAAATGAGCAAGATATATAAAGATGTCTTAGATAGCTCGATGGATGCATATTCTTCAATGATTTCTAATAACTTAAATGAAGTTATGAAATTACTAACTTCTATAACAATTATAATTTCAATACCTACATTAATTGCATCACTTTGGGGAATGAATGTAGAAGTGCCATTCGAAGTTCAAAAATATGGATTTTGGATTCTTTGCATAATAGCATTTATAGTAACAGCAGTAACTATTCAAATACTTAATAAAAAGGGATTACTTGGAAAATAAAGTAGAGCTTGATAAAAGCTGAAATCTTTGATATAATAGGAAAATCAAAAAAGAGAAAGGAACTATTAAAAATGTTAATTGCAAATGGAGTGTCTGTAAGATTTGGAAAAAGAGCTCTTTATGAAGACGTAAATATAAAATTTAATAAAGGATGCTGCTATGGAATTATAGGTGCAAATGGAACAGGAAAGTCTACTTTTTTAAAGGTTTTATCTGGAGAACTAGAGCCAAGCAAAGGAGATGTTACAAAGGATAAAACAGAGAGAATATCTGTATTAAACCAAAACCACTATGCATTTGAAGAATATACTGTAATAGATACAGTAATAATGGGAAATAAAGAGTTATATAAAATTAAAACGGAAAAAGACGAAATATATGCTAAACCAGATTTTAATGAAGAAGATGGAATGAAAGCTGCAAAATTAGAAGAAAGATTTGCGGAATTAGACGGATGGAATGCAGAATCAGATGCGGAGCAACTTTTAAACGATTTAGGAATTTCTCCAGAAAAGCATTATAAACAAATGAGTGAAATAGAGGCTAAGGAAAAGGTAAAAATATTATTAGCACAAGCTTTATTTGGAAATCCAGACATATTATTACTAGATGAACCTACGAATGACTTGGATTTAAAAACAATTTCATGGTTAGAAGAATTTTTGATTAATTTTGAAAATACTGTAATTGTAGTATCACATGATAGATACTTTTTAAATAAAGTATGTACACACATTTGTGATGTGGATTATGGGGAAATAAAGGTCTATCCAGGTAACTATGACTTCTGGTATGAATCAAGTCAATTAATCCAAAAACAAATGAGAGAACAAAATAAGAAGAAAGAAGAGAAGATAAAGGAGCTTCAAGATTTCATTGCAAGATTTAGTGCAAACGCATCAAAATCTAAGCAAGCAACTTCAAGAAAAAAATCACTTGAAAAAATTCAATTAGATGAAATAAAACCATCAAATAGAAAATATCCATATGTAGATTTTAAACCAGATAGGGAACCCGGAAATGAAATACTAGAAGTAAAGAATTTGTCTAAAACTATAAATGGAGAAAAACTTTTAGATAATATATCTTTTAAAGTAAAAGATAAAGATAAAATAGCAGTATTAGCTGATAATGAAAATGCTATAACAGTGCTATTTCAAATACTTGCAGGAGAGCTAGAACCTGACGAGGGAGAAATAAAATGGGGAACCACTATAACGGAAAGCTACTTCCCAAAAGATAATGGATATTTATTTGATTCAAATGACTCAATAACAGACTGGCTTAGACAGTATTCAAAAGATCCAGATGAAACATATGTAAGAAGTTTTTTAGGAAGAATGCTATTTTCAGGAGAAGAAGCACTAAAGGCAGTAAATGTTTTGTCAGGAGGAGAAAAAGTTAGATGTGTTCTTTCTAAAGTAATGCTTTCAGGGGCAAACTTTTTAATATTTGACGAACCAACAAACCATTTAGATATGGAAGCAATAACATCTTTAAATGAAGGGATGAAGAAATTTACAGGTAATTTAATATTTTCATCACATGACCATCAACTAATGCAAACAGTTGCAAATAGAATAATTGATATAAAATCAAATGGAATTGTAGACAAGGAACAAAGCTATAATGAATATTTAGGAATAGAATAATAATATAAAAATAGGTAAGATTATATAAAACAAAATCTTACCTATTTGTTATTTTTATAGTTAATTATTATTATTTATATTTATCTTTTATTTCTTGAATTTTATCGTATTCATTATCAATAATATCTAAAAACATTGCTCCAAGTTCAGGGTCGAACTGTGTACCTAAGTTTTTTTGAATTTCATCATGTACTACGTTTAATGGTAAACTATCTCTATAAATTCTTCTTGAAGACATAGCATCAAAAGAATCAGCAATAGCGGCAATTCTTGCAATATATGGAATATTATTACCAGATAACCCCTCTGGATATCCACTGCCATCAAATCTTTCATGATGATGCTTAACAATAGGAATAATATCCTTAAACATATCTGTTTTTTCCAATATATCCACACCTATTTGAGTATGTTTTTTAATTGCTTCATATTCTTCATCAGTTAGCTTACCATTTTTCATAAGAATTGTATCTGGGATACCAACTTTACCTACATCATGGAATAGACCACCAATTCTTAATATTTCAAGCTCTTCTTCACTTAAATTCAGTTTTTTACCTAAAAGAACAGAATAAGCAGCGACTCTGTCAGAATGACCTCTTGTATAAGAATCTTTTGCTTCGACAGTTGCTCTTATCATTTGGATAACCTCAAAATGAGCTTTTTCCAAATCTTGATTAGCTTTTTCTAAATCATCATTTATTTCTGTAATAGTTTTTCTTTGCTCTAATGCTTTGATACCAGATTCGATTAAGAGTAAAAGCTGGTCAAAATTATCACTTTTTTCACAATAACCTTGAATATCTAGCTGCTTTATGGTATCAAGTGGTGGTGCCAAATCTTTATGTCCAGTTAATAGAAGAATATATAAGTCTTTATCAAATTTTCTAATTTCCTCTACAACCTGATCACCATGAAGAGGAGACATAATAAAGTCAAGTAAAAGTAAATCATACTTGTTAGCTTTCATTTCAGAAATAGCATCAATAGGATTTGTAAAAGTTTTTAATGCATATCCATGTCTATTTAAAACGACCGTCAATGAGTCTAATATGCCTGGATCGTCATCTACGGCGATTATTTTAAAAGGAGAGGTAGCAACCTCTTGCATATATTTTCTCATAAAAACCTCCATTTATTATTTCAATATGTATATATTTTAACTCTTTGGCAATAAAATATTAAACCTTGTGCCCTTACCAAGTTCAGAAGAGAAAGTAATATCTCCACCAAAATGGCCCTTAATAGTAGAATACGACATAAACAAACCAAGTCCTGTACCATTTTGACCTTTTGTTGTTATCATTTGTGAAAATAGTTTTGATTGAACTTCTTTGCTAATGCCGCAACCATGATCTATTATTGAAAATATAATTTTGTTATCTTTATAATCAACAATTAAATCAATTGAACCATCAGGCCTGCCATTATAGGCCTGTATTGCATTAGAAATCAAGTTATTTATAACTTGTACTAAACTATTTATGTTGCCAGTAATTGTTGTATCTGGATTAATCTTAAAATCAATATTTAATGAAACCAAAGCATTTTTTAATTCATGTTTCATTAGTATATTAACTCTATTTAGTAATTCTTTTATTGTAAAAGTAATCGAAGTATCATTATTCATATTAACAGCTTGCCCCTTAACAGCAGTAATAATATCTGACATATATGAATCATAAGTTCTAATTTTATTAACCCATGAACTCATATCTTTAGCAATATCATGATGGTCTTCAATTGTTACTTCAGGGTCATTAATGGAATTATTATATTCATTAATTAAATCTTCTAATCCATCAACTGCTCCAGAGATGGACATGATAGGTGTTTTTAAGTTGTGTGCGATTCCTCCAACCATTTGACCTAAGGAAGCTAAACGTTCCCTTTCCATCAAAGCATTTTGGCTTCTTTCTAGATTTTGCATGTCCAATATGTGCTGAGTAATATCTTTAAATAATATAAGAATTCCAATACACTGGCCATCTTCATATATACCACTAATTTCTACATTGAAGTGCCTTTCAGAGTTAACTAAAGACGCTTCTAAATGGTAAATAGTTTTACTTCTTTTTGAAGTAACTAGACCTTCTTTTAAAGAACCGGTTTGAGATACTATTTTATCAGAAAAAGAAAGGTCAAATATATTTTTTCCAATTAAATCAGATTTATTCAAGTTAAATACTTGCTCAAATGGTTTATTACAATCTGAAATAATACAATCTTGATTAAGTACTAAATATAAATCCGACATTTGGTCAACAATTCTTTTTAATGCAATAGGAGTAACACTTAAAAAATTATATCTAAGTATAGCTACACCAAAGAAAAAGATTGTAATAATAAATGAAATAGGTGTTATATAAATATTTGCATCAAAGATAGTCATACAGCATATATTTACTACTACTGGAAAAGCTGAACCTATAAGTATTAAAAGAGATTGCTTAGAAAGCATAGATGATTCTTTTATTGAGGTTCTAAGTAAAATTATTATATCTACTGCAAATAATGCATAAGTATAAAGAGAATGCACAGGAAAATAATTTCCAAAAACAACATTTACAGTATTTACAGAATAATATTTATAAAATAAGTGATGAAAATCATTTGTCCACAAAACGAACATTGTTATAGTTGGAACAATAAATAATGATAAATACCACTTTTTAAATGTAATTTCCTTCTTGGAAAAAATATATGCAACAAAGAAAAGGGCAACAGGTGTAAATGCAATTGGCAAATATATAAAATAATCAACATATACTGCAAGGTCAGGAGACACATAATTAATAATAAGTATCTGAACAATAAGTCCAATACACCATAAAGTCATAAGAAGCATTGTACATTCAAATGCTCTAACCAATTGATTTCGTTTACTAGCTCTCTTTCTTATAAAATAGAATATTGTTAATTCAGCAATAACTGTTATTATTAATACAATAAAATATCCACCAAATTGCATAAGTTCCTCCTCATATGTTTTTTAGTATTTTTTCAATATATTCTTTTGTAATTTCAGGCCAATAGAAATCGGCTTTATCTAAAAATTTCAAAGTAAATGTATTTGTAATTTTTAAGTTGGTTTTATATAATAGTTGTTTATCTTTATTCAAATCATTTAAAAGTACACTTACTTTATCAGAATTTGAACTATTAAACAAAACATTATTTAAATGTCTATTAAATATAAAATCATCTACTACACTTATATCATATCCTAAATTGTTTAAATATTCAATAAATTTCTGTATAAATAAATGTTTCGAATTATATAAATGTAATACAGACATTGGAGAAGTGTAGTATTTCATACAAACAACTATTGACTCAGCAATTTTATCAACAGGACTAAACTCAACATATTTATCTAGTAAAGAAAGAGGAATTTCTTTTAGATAAATGAATGCTTTTAGCCTATTTAAGAACGCATTATCATTACTGTTTTCTTGAAATTTTCCGTCGCTATATCTATTTGTAATATTTCCAATTCTAAGGATGACACCTTTTAATTTTTTAGAAGAGATTTCATCTAAAATAAATTTTTCTGCTTCAAACTTACTTCTAACATAAACATTATCTAGAGGTTGCTTTATAAATAGGTTAGTTTCTCCAAAAGAAATAATCTTATTTAACTTAAAAGTACTAGGTACACCAGTTAAAGTATTTCCAGAAACACTGATTGTTGATGTATGGTATAGTTCCTTATTAAATTCTTCACAAAATTTTACTAGATTTTTAGCACCAGTAACATTAATCTTTTCAAAATCTTTATAATAGCCGTAATGTTTAACAGAAGCGGCACAGTTAATAACAGAAGATACTTCTTTTCCAAGAAAATTGTATATTTCGTTAGAAACCTTAAATTTATCATTTGTTATATCTCCAGATATAACGAAAAGTCTGGTTCCAAATAAGTTACTTAAATCACTACCAAAATAATATTGGAATTTTCTCTTTAACTTATTTTCAGGAGAAGTACTAGGGTCTTCTCTTATTAAACAATAGATTTTGATATCATCTATTTTTAATAACTCAGCAAGAACATGAATTCCTAAAAATCCAGTAGCACCAACTAACAAAACATTTTTGATGATTTTTTGTTTTAACTTTAATGCTCCAAAAGCAGAATTTTTCTTAAGCAGTTTATCTATTTTCTTAAAATCCTTAGGTGTATATGTTGGTAAGTTTTCGGTAGTAGAGTTATTTTCAACAAAATTAGCCAAGTCATGAATAGTGTTATTTTTAAATATATCACCATAATTCACAGTAATATTGTTTTTCATCAGCTCAATTTGCATTTTTAAAGCAGATAGTGAATCCCCACCAATATCGAAGAAATTATCTTCAGTACTAATTTCTTCAAGAGAAAGAATATCTCTCCAAATATTTAATATTTTACTTTCTAGTTCTGATTTA
>USTA01000004.1 GCA_900557475.1 uncultured Clostridium sp.
CATTATCTTTTGATAATTTGAAGATATCTTTTGTTAAATAATTTGCTCTTGCGTGAATTGGCTGACCTTCACTATTTGTATAATTTACCTGATTGTTATAGTAATCTGATTTAATAACAAGTTCTTTTCCACCTAAAATATTTTGTACTAGCTCCGAAAATTCTTTTGCTTCTTTATAGTATTTATAAGCACTATAATCTTTGAAGTTATCCGTTTGAGGGTCATTTGTTATTTTTATATCTTTATAATTATTAAGCCCTAACGAATTTGCTAACAAATTTGCTTCACTTTCTTTTATATATGTCCTTTGATTATTACTTAATCTAAAGAAATATATTCCAGAAAATCCATCTAATTCTGAAAGGTCATTTCCAACATTATAACTATCATAGTAGTATTTTTCATTATTAAAGTATACATATCTATAATAGTTTGTTCCAGAGTCAGTTGTTCCTCCTTTTTTTACATCTACTGCCACAACATGCTCTCCAAGCATTTCTGGTTCTATTGTTAGTCCATGTGCATTTACAGTTTTATTCACATCATTTATACTTACATTGTTAGGATTTATTAAATATCCACCTCTATTTATAACTTGCTTTTTTCCTCCACTTGAATACGTTCCCATTATTGTAATATAATTGTCCAAAGTATAATTTATAACTATATCTAAGTTTGACCCATATGTATATTCACAAGAATAATAAATAAATGGTTTAATTGCATTTGAGGAAATTAATTCCTTTGAATTTTCTTCACTATACACCTGTTTTCCATTTTCTAATGATACTATATTTTGATAGTCGCCATATAAGTAATATCCATCATACATTGTAAATAAAATCGCCGGTATATAGCTTTGAAGGTCTTCTCTTTTATATGCTGACACGCCAAGTCCAGAAGCTAATCCATTAAAAAAAGAGTTTACAGATGCAGATACGTCCCTTACTTTTGAATCATTTATTGCCGAATATCCATTGCTTAGAGTATTTAGCTGATAAGCACGAACAGCATCATAAGTGGCGTTTAATAAAACGTCATTATATGATGCTTGTGATTGTATAACACCTATATTAACATCTGTATATCTTGCTAAAACTAAAGATATTGGTAGCATTATTATTACAAATACCACTGCTAAGTGTTGTAGTTTCATAGACTCCCTTTCTTATCTATCTTCCATTTGCAGTTACAATTCCGCTATGTTGAGCAGTTACAGAAACTGAATTATTTCCTGTTACACTATATACAAAATCTTTTAACATATCTGATATTGTTCTGTTTGTATTTTTTACACTAACAGTTACCCAATCTCCTTCTTTTAGATATTTTGTTCCTTTTCTTTGTAGCTCATTTAATATTTGTGAAGTATATTCACTATAATAGTAGTTTTCTCCCACCTTTGTATAGTCTGCTTCTGCTACCTTTTTTCCTGGGTTATCATCTAAAATTTGTACTTCAACTTCAACTTCATATGAATTTCCTGTCGCTGAAATTGTTTGTACGAAATTATCATAGTTATCTTGTGTAATTTTTCCCGTTGACCTGACTGTATCAACAAAATCAGTAGTTGCTGCATCAACTGTTTGTGTTGATATTTCATCAGCTCTATCGGCTGTTGACATTAGTGGAAATATGAACATTAATATTGCTGCTAAAAATATTGCTATAATTGTTACAACTGTATCGCTCATATTATTTCCTCCTTGTATTAATATATTTAGGGTTTTAAGTTCCCTCAAACTGTATATTATGTCACTTAGTGATATAATTTTTTAATCTGCTATATATATGTATTGTATTACTCTCTTTGTTGTACCTGCTCTATTTACTACTATTTCATTATTATCTAAAATTACTACTGAATCAGTTAAATTAGAAGTAATACTTGTAGTAGTATTTGTATTTTCATCATGTTTTAGAGTATTTTCATAGTTATATTCGCCATATCTTTCTATAAATCTATAATCTTGTCCAATTATACCTTTTCTTCCACTACCAAAAGAATTATATTGAAAATTTATTCTATAATAGGGACCATTTCCATCATTATCATTTGAAAATGTATTATATGTTCCACCCCAAATAGAATTTTTTCTACTTGTATAATATTTATCTGTTGAATTACCATTTACAAAAGCTTTCATGAAATTATAGTCTGCTTGCTGATTTAAATTCCATGGTTCATTTCTTGCTTGTTCATCTTGTTTGTCAAATCCAAAAATTGCTCTTCCACTTGATTTATTGTGTTTTCTATCTATAAGTGAAGATTTTGGCAAATAATTATCTGTTACTTCTGTATAGTATAGTGTCATAGGTTCTATTGAAGCAAAATTCCCAGTATTTTTATCATATCCTTTACCTATGTAAAACAACACTGTATAGTTTTCTTTGTAATATCTATATAGTGTTGGTATTACTGTTTCTATTCCTACTTCTCTACTAGATAATGCATTTACAGAGTCTATATCTTCTAGAGAAAGGGTAGAATAATATTCTAAATTATCTGCTTCTTTAGTTATTTTGGATGAAGTTTGCCTTGCTGTTGTAAATGAATACATTGCTAGTGCTAATGCTCCTACTAGCACTAACATTCCAAAAGCCATTTTTATGGCATCTGATGCATTCTCCATTAACTAAACTCCCTAGCTATTTTATTTATCTCCTCTAGATGTATACTCGTCTATTTGTATTGTTTTAATATAACCATTTACCCAGTATGCTGCGCCTGCTTCTTCTTCATCACTGTATTCGTCGCCTTCTGGAACTTGTACAGTATATGATTTTCCTGTTCTTATATCTGAAGCTGATACAGTTTTACCATCTTTATCTACTACATAAATGTAATTTCCAACTTTTTCATCATTTGCATTTGCCGCATTATTATTTGCTTTTACAGATTGCAATAATGCTTTTACATTTGAACCAGATTCTCCTGTTCCAAAATATCCTTCAAAAGGTCCGTTATGTGCAGCAATTTCTTGCGCATCTAATTTACCACTATTTTTTGCAACGTCTGCAACGTTTTGATAAATTATTACTCCTAAACTTACTATTAAAATTGATACTAATATTGAACCCGCAATGATTAATGCTTTTGATGCGTTCTCCATAAAATTATTTCCTCCTTTGATTTTTATATTATATATTTTTATAGTCTACTTACGACTAAATTTAAAAACAATTTAAATTTCTTCAAAAAATATGCTTTTTATATATTTTGAATTTTTATGATATTCTAAATTCGTACATCTAAATTTTGCTACTGAATATAGTTTCACAAAATTTGTAATGCCATTTTTAGAAATTTTTTCTCCTCTAAATATACTATCACTTTGCTTGAATTTTATATTTATAACCACAGAATTTGTTTCATTTTCTATAAAAAGACCATTTTCGTTTCTTGCAACCAAATTATTTTCATTCTTATTTTCCATTTTATTGATTAAAGTTGCCAGTTCATTTCCTTCAATTTCTTTATTATATAGTTCCACATATTCTTTGTTATTATTCAGTATATTTTGAGCCTCTACTTTATAATTTATGTATAAATAGCCAATACTTGATACAGCTAATATTACAAAAGCTGCTAATACTATATATTTTTTCATTTATTTCCTCATAAAAATTATAACATTGCACTTTATTTTATGCAATACCTTTTTTCAATTTATAATTACATTTTTTTACTTTTTTTTCCCATATTTTATCTAACTGTATTGTAATCTATATTATAGTTTTGCATGATTGCTTCATAATATGGAATTGTTGTTCCGTCAGCTAATTTTACTACTTGATTTTTTACTTCTGTAAATACAATCTTGCTTACCATATTACTTCCTTCATCAAACACTATATCTGCATCATTTCCTTCGTCTTTTCTACTACCTTTTACTTCAATAGTTTTTTCTTTTTGTTTACTTTCAACTATTTTTTCTATATTTAAATTACAAGAAAAGTAAAAATAGTCTCCATTATATTTATCAAGAAGTTTTGTCATATCGTAATTTAAAACGGATTCTGTGCCAATACATACATCTACATAATAATTGTCACCTGGTTTTGCTTCATAGTTTTTATTATGTTTATTTGCAAAATTTATTAATGTTACAATATCTTGCATACTTATATCAGCCTTACCCGAATAGTTTGTAAAATTAACATTAAATGATGTTAATTCTGACTCTGACATTTTATCATGCTGCTTTTTTGAAAAATTTCCAAAAAGATTTATTACATATGCTAATATAGAAAGCACTAAGATTCCAATAAGAATTTCACCAGCTATTATTATTGCTTTTGATGTATTCTCCATTAATCCTTCTCCTTTCTTTTAGCCCTATTTCTTTTTTGCCACTGCTTTAAATGCCATAAGTGTTACCCTACCATTTCCTTCATCATATTCTACATCAGTACATTCGAAATATAATTCCTTAAAACTATTTCTATCACTTGAACTATTAAAAGATTCATATATTTTCTCCTTATATTTTATCATATCATAATAGTTTGGATTGCTATTATATTTTCCATTTGCTCCATTATAAGAAACATCAGATTGTTTTATATTTCCTTCATAGTTATTTTTATTCCATGGAAGTACGGTAGTTGGAACCTTTTCTGTTGTCATATATACAATTATTTCTACTGGTTTATAACCAAATTCATCTACATATCTATTATTTATATCTAATGTAAGATTACTTAGGGATATCATTTGATATCCCCTTACAGTTTTTCTATTATATGCTTCAAATTTCTTATTAAATTCTACCACTTGTGCTGCTTCTTCTGCCTCAACTTCTGCTTTCTGATATTTTCTAAAATTATTATATCCTACAACTAAAAGTCCCATAATCATCATTGCAATAAGCATTCCACCAGCTATTATAAGTGCTTTTGATGCATTCTCCATTTTATAATCCTTTCAAATCTACATTGTATTCATTTCGTTAAATACAGTTGTCATAGATGTTAGTCCTATTCCAATTAAAGGAACTATTAAGTATCCAACAAAAATTCCCACTATTGGTGCAAAACCAATTGCTCTTCCCATCATACCTTTTTTAGAAATTAATCTTTCGTTAGATTCTTTTCTCTTTTCTTGATAGTATTCTCTATCTGTTTCTAACTCATCAAAAGCTTCTCTAATAGGTACTTTTTCTACTGCTGTCTGCAAACTTTCTACTATTCTAATTAATGGTTGATATGCAATTTCTTCTTTCATATCTTCTAATGATTCCCAAGCACCACTTTCATAGTTATTTAAGCATCTACTAATTGGTTCTTTGAAGATGTCTGCATATCTTTCCATCCACTCTAAAATCATTTCAACATCAACTCTTTCAAGTCTCATTAGCATAAGAATAATTGTCTGGTATTGCATAACTTCATCTTCCATTGCCATTTTTCTAATAATTACTTGGAATTTAAGCATTAATACTGGTGCCGAATATCCTATTATAGAAAAGACCATTGCAAGCAAAAATTCAAACCATTTTAAATATTCTGAATTTACTTTTTTAAGTTTTTCTAGTATTTGCTCTGCATTAGTTGTAATTTCTGCATCGTCACTTTCTTTATAAATTTTAGATTTTCTCATAGCTTTTTCAATATCTTCTTGAGTTGTATCTAACTTACCTTTGAACATATCTAAGAAGTGATTATGATTTTCTGTTACTTTCATTGCCTTTTGATAGTCTTTTCCATCAAGTTCTCCTAATAAATTATAGTCAGTTGTTGGTTCCGTATAAATATAATTTACTTGAACTTTATGCAATGCTACAAATAGGAATATTGACGCTATAAAAACTACTATTGCTAAACAAATTCTATTTATGTAGAGCCATTCTATTTTTTGCTTAGATGCAGCTGCTTTTAAAGATTCTTTTAGTTTTCTTCTTTCTGCTGTTCCATCCTTAGGTATAAACAAATCCACAAATTTCTTAATTGGCTTCATTTTATATGCCTTAGCTTGCCAAGGATTTTCTGTATTTTCTAATTTTGTATTTACTGCTCCATTATCTTTTAATTTTCTAATTAATATATAAGAAACAAATGTTAATAGTAAAATTAAAACTTGTACTATTAATCCTTGCTTTCCATTATAAAAAGGTTTTGTAAATGAGAAATTACTTAGTGCCCAATTTTTTAAAGGCTCTAACATTATCATTGGTACAATTGCAATTACAGATAAGCTTTGGAATGTATAGTTTAATTTATCCCTTTTTAATATTTCCAATTGCATTTCTTGTGTTATATTATCTAAGTTTTTAAGGTATAAAGACATACCATCAACTTTTCTATCCCCAAATTCTTGAGTTAAATATGAAATTCCAGCAAATTCTTTTAGATAATTGTTTGGTGCAATATCATAATATTTTTCTAGCTCTGTTTCTGGATCCTCTGAATTTAATATTTCATAAATTTTTTCAGCTTGTCTTGACATTTCTATATGTTCATCATCTTGTGATGTTTGATAAATAGCTTCTCCAACCATATTAGTTTCATGATAAGAATGTCTCATAGCTGCAAAAAAATCCATTTGCTGATTAAGTAGATTTGTATCTATTTTATCAACCATTCCATCTATAATTGAATCTATTATAAATAGTTCAAATAAAAGAATTATAAACATTATAAGAGGATTTGACTTAGTCATGAGAATTACTGCTAATGTTACTGGTACTATAATTAGTAATGCTCTTGTTAAAATCTTAGATGACTGAAGTCTTGTTAAAAATTCATCATCTATATTTATAATTTCTAGTCTTCTTCTTATTTTTAATAAATATCTTCTTAAAAAAGGCAACTTTAAATATCTAACATACAATTTTTGATAAGCTACTTCTGATGAAAATGTTTTCGCTTTTGTACCTTTTCTTAAACTTTCTATTCTTGCAACATCAGAATTTTGCATCTTCTTTTTTATAAAAAGATATGCTACTATAACTATTACAAATAGCCCTATTGCTATTCCCATAATTGTAAATATTAGCTGATTTGACATTTAAAGTTCACCTCCCAATGTTTTAATTTCTTGCATCATTAATCCCTTTTCCCCATATTCTTTGTGCAAATTGATTAAAGTTTTCTGCATCTGTATCATCCATATTTAATACCATTTCTTCTAAGTTTTTGTCAGAAATTCTATTTGTTACAATATATTTTCCATCATGGTATTCTAATATATTAACATATTTATATAATTCCTTGTTTGTCTCTTTTGTAAAATATCTTGTTGTATTATCTACAAATTTATCAAATTTACCTTCTAAAGTTTTTTCCTTTTGATGGTCAAATGTATAATCATTTCTATCTTCAACTGGTATACATTCTGTAATTCTTTCTACATATCTTTTTCCTCTAAAGTCTTTTGTTAAATGTATATCAAAGTTCAAAACTTGTACAACTTGTTCTTCTGCTGTTTTTTCATTTTTGAATACACCTGTTCTAAGCATTGAGTTACGAAGTGCTGTTACTAAGTTTGGAAATGTTTTTGCATGGTGAGTAAATAGTGTAAACTTAGAAGCAACTTGTGCAGCTTGTATCATCCAAGATGCAACTGGGTCTGTTGCAACCTCACCTATAATATTAACAGAACCATCTGTTTTCTTTTGTACATCTAGACCTTCTTGTCCAGATATTGTTTCTGTTTCTCTAAATGTTAATATGTTTCTTGTTGGATAAATTTTTCTTAAATGAAGTTCGAATGCAGTTTCTTGAACACGAATATTCATTGTTTCATATATATTTTCTATCATTCCCATAAGCATTGTTGTTTTACCACAACCTTGCTCACCAGTAATTGAAATAATTCTAGCACCTTTTACTAAATATTTTAGTAATTCTATTGAATCATCTGAACCTGGCTCTCCTTTAAACCATTGTTCTAGTGTAGACCTTTTTACGTCAAACTTTCTTACGAAAAATGCCCATGTCTCCGCAAAGCTTGGTCTAACAACAACAACACGTGAACCGTCTTTCATTTCATTAATTTTATATCCATTTGTATCTGAAAGCTGTCCTGGATTATTATATTTATAAATATTTTGGCATACTCTTTTAAGTTCTGCTTCTGTTCCAAATGACAAAAATGCTAATCTAATTGACTTACCTTGGAAAAATATCCAGATACTATCACATGCTCTTGGAACTTTGTGATCCATTACCTGACTTATATAACTCGAATCTGATTGTGCAACTTGGCTTAAGAAACTTTCTGGCATTCCTGATACACCACCAGAAATACCATCTATATTCATATCTCTTACTTCATCTATTGAGCTATATCCTTTATATCTTTGGTATATTCTTTGAACTATTACATTTAGTTTATCATCATATGTTAAAGTAAAATTTTCTTTTTCATAAATATCATTTATTTCTTCTGGTGTTATTACATATGATGGCTTAGCTTCTCCTGATGTATATTTTAGTCTTGCTAAATCATATTTTTTTATAATCTGAGTTAATGCTTCATATCCAAAATCTTTTTTATACATATAAAGTAGTATGTCAAATTTATCTTGTGCAGTAAGAAGTGATGGAACATCAAAAGGTATTGCTTTTGATATGTTTGTTTCATCTACTCCATATTCTTGTGCAAGTAAATCATATATAAGTTCTTTTACATACTTTTTATCATTTACATCTCCATATGTACATCCTTTTAATGCTTTTTTCAACTCGTATTTTTTATTCTTTCTTCTTTTTAGTTCTTCTTCTGAAAGACCCAAGTCATATAAGTTTACCTTTGTTATTTCATCAAGTCTTTTTTTTACGAATTTCATCATCATATCTAATGTATAAGTTTTATCATCTACTACAACTTGCTCTTCTACTTTTGCATTTTTGTTTTTCCTTATTACATTAAAAACAACCAATCCTCCAATTGCAAGTACTGCAATTATTAAAATAATGTTAAGAAACATATTTTGCTCCTTCCTATAAATTAAATAAGTCCATTCAACTTTTCTTGTATTTTATATTCTAAATTTGTTACTGAGTTTCTTACTTGGTTTACAAAAAATGTATCTTTATTATCATATCCACTAATTTTTTGTATTTTTAAGAAGTAGTCCACAATTTTTCCACCATCACACTCATCTGCAAATAAGATATTGTATGGTACTGTTAATGGTAAATTCTTTTCCCTTAAATATCTTGATACATTTTTTCCTGAATATTTTGAATGCGGATTATATCTTCCAAGAAGTAACATTACATTGGCCCTTCTATATAATTCTTTTTCTGCTTTAAGTCTCGCAAATTGATTTATAGATATTTCATTTTGTTTTAATGATACTACCACTATATCTGCTATATTTATAATTTTTTCTCTATTTTCTCTTGGAACTTTTTTGCCTAAATCAATTAGTACTATATCATATGTTGAGTTTGCCACATCTGCTATTTGTGAAAAATATTGTGACACATGCATATATTCTTTATAGTCAACTGTTTTTGGAGCTTGAAGTACATCCAGTCTATCTCTCAGAACTGGTTTTGTATAGCTTCTTATAATTTCTGCTGAAGCTCTATTACTTGCAAATGTCCTAATTAGGCCTTCTACCCCATTTGAAACATCTGCTGTTTGACTCTTAGAAAACATTCCTGCTAATCCTAATCCTTTTGCATTTTGATTCCAGAAACAATTTTCTAGTGTTTTATCTAAGAAGTCTGTTGAGATTAGTAATATTTTATAATTATGCTCAATAGCCATAGCTGTTGCTATGGCTGCTACTGACATTGACTGTCCTGTTTCTTTCATATCTTCACTAAAAAATGTTACTATTGACATATGAAAACCTTTCTATTTTTTTCTTATCATTTTTCTAATATTAGCTTGTTCTATTATTCCTTCTAATATTAATGAAGTTAAATATTCAAGCATATCTTTATATCCACTAGTATAATTTTTAAATTCAATTTGCTTTAACAATTGATTAATAAGCGTACTTTTTCTATCATTATCTGTATCTGCAAACTCAATTTTTTCTTCTCCCCATTCAATTGGATATATTGAAAAAATTTTTTTCAAATATTCATCATGTTTATTATTTATATCTGATGAAACTATTATTTTTGAAAGCTTTATTTGACCTCTAAGTCCAGCAAAAATTTCTAAACTTCTTTGAAGTTCAAATTCATCATAAGATGTTACAAAAAAATTTTTCTTTGAGTTTTGTAACATAAATGAATTTAAAGTTTGAGGATTGTCTGTATCTATCAGTACATAATCATAATTTATTGTATTTGTTCCTAAGTAGTTTGCAATGCCTCCTAAATTCATAAAACCAACTGCTACATCTACACTATTATATTCACTTATATAAGTAGGCGTTGCAGATATTTTTGGTACGATATATCTAAGTCTTTGCATTATTGTTGCATCTACAATTAATACTCTTTTATTTAATTTTGACATAAGATTTGCCACATTTAGTAGCAAATCTTTTTTGTCATATACTCCTATAAAACCTATTTGTTCCAACTTCTGTTTTCCTTTCTATTCTAAAAGCTATTCCATTGCATCTAAATAAGTTTGTCTTTGTTCTTGTTGAGTAGAAATTTCTGAGCTAGTTCCACTTTGCACTGCACTATCTCTTTCATCTTGGTCATATTTGCTTAATTCACCATTTATGTTGTTTCTACTTGTTGCTTTTAATACTGCATTTAATGCTGCCTTTGCTTCTGAAACAATATTTGGATTTTCTGCAATCGATGTTAATACTTTCTGACTTGGTGTATATGTTACAGTTGCAGCTGTTTGCATTCCTGCTTCAACATATCTTGAAATATAAAGTCTGCTTCCTGGAACTTGATAATTTTCTACTATTGCATTGCTCATCATAAGTGTTTCTGCTTCTGTAAGCTTTACTGAAAAAGTATTTAATGATGGTATACCTGATTGGTCTAGTACTGAGATTGATTTTTTAGAAATTACTATATAGTCTGTTCCATCTGGCATTCTTAATCTTATATCTATTGTATCTCCTGTCTCTATATCTGTTGGTAATGCTATCATATTGTATTCTTGAGTTCTTGTTGAATCTTCTGTACGTTCATCTACTTCTGCAACCATTCCTGATGTAAGAACTGCATTTTTACTTAAGTTTACTTTTGCAATAAGAGGAGAACCATTTACTACAATTGCTGTTATTTGTCCATTTATTTCAATTGTTCCTGTGATTCCTTCTGTAACATCATCTATTGAAGCTCCATTATCTAAAATTAATTCATATAAATTTCCATCAATTGAAACTGCTAAAAAATCGTTTCCATTTTCATCTTGAGTGCTAACTATTTGATTTCCATTTTGGTCACGTAAATAGTATTCTGAAACATTTTGAATTGCATCTAGTGGTATCATTGAACTTTCTATTGATTTTGAAGTTAGCATGTCCTCTGTTATTATTCTTCCAGATTCTACATCTTGATTTAATAAATACACTTTTTTTAGAGATGATAGTCTTGCATTTTCTTCTTGTTTTAAATTTACTATTTGTATTACAAGTATTATAACTGCAATTATTCCTATTATTCCTGCTATTACTAATCCCTTTATAAAAGAACTACGTGCTTTTTTCTCCAATGGATTCATTGTTGCCATTGTATATTCCTCCTTAATATCTTAAAATACTCTTTTTTATATCATATCAATTTTATATCAAACCATGCTTAAACACAATATTTTATTATATTATTACTTTTTTTTAATAAGTCTGTAATATTTTTGTAATATTTGTTTTTTACTATCTTTTTGCTCCTATCACATATGGATTATCTTTTGTTCCACTTCCTGATACTAGAGAAAAATTATTTGTATTCAATTTCATTATAGGTAGTGATTTATATGAACTTTCTGTTTCTGCACCACTTGTATTAAATAGTGGTTCTCCTTCAAGAGTGGCACTTCTTCCATCATTTCTAATAGTTCTTAAGAAATACCCAGCACTATTTGTATTTGCAGATATTGAGATTGATGAAAGCCAAAAAGTTCCATTTGGAATTATTTCACTGTATAATGAATTTTCATATTTCATATTACCTGAATAATAATTATTTGTTAAAGTTAAATTTGACGCAGTTCCTAATCCTGTGCAAAAACTTGTCTCATTATTTTTAATATTTTCTTTTAACAGTCTATTTGGATATTTTACTCCACTATATTTATGTTTTACACCATATTCACTTGTTTTTATGCTATCTATTGCACATATTTTTGCTATATCTTCTTCAGTAGCATTCCTTCCGGTAATTCCATAAGTCGGATTTGAATATAAAGTATTAGCTAAATCATTTAAAATTTTTGTTCCATTATTATATCCATTTGCTCCCTTTAATCTGACATCTGAGGCTGAGTTAAGAACTATATAAATATCTCCTGTTTCCTTATCTATATTAAATACTCTTCCTATTACATTACCTGTTGTAACATTAATTGTTTGATTTATAGATGTTCCTGAATTTGTAGCTGAAATCGTATAACTTTTTGTATTTACTGGATATGATATACTAGTTCCTATTTTTATTCCTACATCCTTAGCATTCACATTCCATATATTTTGGACTGGTATTTCATATTTTCCTTGAGTCGTTACTAAAACATCTTTTCCACTACTCTGTTTTATCGTTCCATACCTTTTTAATGAGTTAAGTAATGTAGAATAATCTTTAGGTGGATTTTCTGTCAAATAACTTTTTATTTCCTCTGTTATCATTAGAGCTTCTGCTTCTGCTTTTTCTTCTTTTGAAACATTAAGTATTTCACTATTTCCTGTTCCTAAATTTATTACAAGCCCTGTCAATATTAGCATAACCACAATAGTAATTACTAATATTGCTAAAGTAACTCCTTCTTCGTTTTTTAATTTATTTATTAAAATATTTTTTTCTCTTATTATTTTTCTCATATTTTTAGAAAACCCTTTCAACATCTTTTGTATATTATATATTTTTTATTACATTTTATAATAGTTATTTGCTTTTTGCAATATGTTTTACTTTTCAGTTTTTCTTTTATTGTTCTTTTAATTTGTTATTTCTCATCTTTGCAATATAAATAATTATAAATACTAGGCATATCCCCACACTTGACCCAATTGTATCTAGTACAACATCTCCAAAACTGCCATGTCTTCCTGGAGAAAATAATTGATGTATTTCATCTGTTCCTGCATATAAAAAACACCATATAAATGAACTTATAATTTGCCACTTTTCTTTTATTTTAAATGTAGCCATAAATGTTGCCATGCATATTCCTAAAAATGCATATATACTAAAATGAGCTAATTTTCTTATAACTTTTTCTCCAATTTCTACAAACGCTTCTCTATTTTCATTAACATTTAGTATATCTGCAATTTTTATAATTATACTTTTGCTTAAGCTACCAGATGATTCCCCATCTTGTGCGGAGAATCCAAATATTGTTACTGATATTGATATTATAAATATTATTGATATGATTCTTAGTACCTGTTTTTTCATTTTTGCCTCTTTTATTTTTTACTTATTATACACATAAAAATATGTAATTTCAAGGCTGAACCCCTTTATTTTTTAGTTTTTTTATGGTATAATTATTGATAGAGATTAAAAATTAGGAGGTCTTTATGTGGTTTTTAATTGTACTATTAATTATTTTAATTATTCTAGCTGTTTTAAGTATAAAAATAGTTAGACAATCTGAGGTATATATAATTGAAAGACTTGGTAAATTTCACAAAATTGCAGATGCAGGTCTTACAATAATAATTCCATTCATAGATCATGTTCGCAGTATTGTTAGTTTAAAGCAACAAACTATGGATGTGCCACCTCAAGATGTTATTACTAAAGATAATGTTACTATAACAGTAGATACTGTTGTTTTTTATAGAATTTTAGAACCTGCAAAAGCAGTATATGAAATCCAGAGTCTAAAAAAAGGTATTGAATATCTTTCAATTACTACAATTCGTGATATTGTTGGTAAAATGGATTTGGATTCAACCTTTACATCAAGAGATGCTATAAATAACAAATTAAGAGCTATTCTTGATGAAGCAACAGATAGATGGGGATGTAAAATAGACAGAGTTGAAATTCAAAATATTACTCCTCCACCAGATATTCGTGATGCAATGGAGAAACAAATGAATGCTGAAAGAAATAAAAGAGCTTCAATTCTTCAAGCAGAAGGTGAAAGACAAGCTGCAATTCTTCAAGCACAAGGTGAAAAAGAATCTGCTATATTAAAAGCTGAAGCTGATAAGGAATCTAAAATTAGAATCGCATCTGGTGAAGCTGAAGCTATTCGTAAAGTGGCTGAAGCTAAAGCTGAAGAAATCAAACTAGTATATGGTGCAATGATGAAAGCTAACCCAGATGATAAACTAGTTCAGTTAAAATCTTTAGAAGCATTAAAAGATGTTGCTAATGGTGATGCAAATAAAATCTTTATCCCATTTGAAGCTACTTCTACTTTAGGCGCAATTGGTGCAGCTGCTGATATTTTAGAGAAAAAATCAGAAGATTCAAAAAACGATAAAAAATAATAATATACCACTAAAAGGTTATAAAAAAATAGAACCAAACTAGGTTCTATTTTTTTATTCTATATCTTTTACATTTTCATCTGGAATATAATATTTAGTTCCTAGCATTTTATCTGGTAAATATTGCTGCTCTACAAAATGTCCTGGATAATCATGCGGATACTTATATCCTACATGATACCCTTCTTTTTCCATTCCTTTTGCTGGAGCATTTCTTATATGCATTGGTATAGTTCCCGTATCTTTGTTAGCAACATCCCATATTGCTGAATTTATCGCATTATATGATGCATTTGATTTTTTAGAAGTTGCTACATATATTGCCGCTTCTGCTAAAATAATTCTTGCCTCTGGCATCCCCACCATATGAACTGCTTGCATTGCTGAATTTGCTATAACTAACGCCATTGGATTTGCCATTCCGTACATCCTCTGCTGCTGCTATTACAATTCTTCTTGCCATAAACATTGGGTCTTCCCCTGCATTTAAGGCTCTTGCTAAATAAAACACTGCTGCATCTGGGTCAGTTCCCCTCATTGATTTTATAAATGCACTTATATTATCATAATGTGAGTCTCCACCTTTATCAAAAACTGCTTTTCTCGTTTGTACACATTCTTTTGCAACTTCATTGGTAATATGAATATATCCGTCTTGCTCCATTGGAGTTGTAAGTACTGCTACTTCTAAACCATTTAATGCAGTTCTAACATCTCCATTTGATGTTTCTGCGATTTTTCTTAAAACAATATCATCAACTTTTATATTATAGCTTTTAAGACCTTTTTCACTTGTTATAGCATTTTTTAGTACTTTAAATACATCATCTTCTGAAAGCTCATTTAGTTTAAAGACCATACTTCTTGAGATTAACGCTTTATTTACTTCAAAATAGGGATTTTCGGTTGTAGCACCAATTAGTATTACCACTCCCTTTTCTACATATGGTAGAAGTGCATCTTGTTGAAGTTTATTAAATCTATGAATTTCATCAATAAATAAAATACATTTTCCGGCTAGGGTTTAAAAAAGTATTTTGTGCTTCTTCAATAGCTGATTTTATATCCCCCACGCCTGCTGTTACAGCATTAAGTTTAACAAATTTATATTTAGTTGTATTACTTATAACTCGAGCTAGTGATGTTTTTCCACAACCCGGTGGCCCCCACAAAATGATGCTAGAAAGTCTATCTGCTTTTATTGTTCTATATAAAATTTTATCTTTTGCAAG
>USTA01000005.1 GCA_900557475.1 uncultured Clostridium sp.
GCTGTTTTCACTGCCGCCTTCCGCCTTCTTGATTATTTCCGCATTGTCGGCATCCGTAACATCCACATAGTCCCAGACTCCTCCTTCATATTGAAGATAGCGCCGGTCCGTCTTTCCTTCTCCCCACTCAAGCTCCAGTTCTTTCGATAATACTTCCTTTACCTTCTCGTATTCTTCTTTTGTAAAATTATCTTGTAAAGTATTTGTAACTTCAAAATCCTTATGATGATTTAATACTATATGACCAATTTCATGAGCAAGTGTAAAATTAATTCTACCTTTTGAATTAATCGTATTATTATATGCAACAGTATAATTATGACCATTGTATATAGAATAGCCATCCTTTCCAATACACTCAATTACGTCATCAATGGTACAATTATTTTCTTTTGCAATATCTCCATATGTAATTAACCCCCAATGGAAAGATTTTATTAGGTCAATAGGATTAATAGGAAAACTATCCACATTTTGATTTACAAATTCATAAGCCTTAGCAACTGTACCATTGTATCTTGCTAATAATGGAACTTTCATTTTTTGCTTGCCTCATCAGCCTCATCGGACATCTGCTTTAATAAATTTTTGAAAAGTTCTTTCTTATCAGGTTTTAACTTGGCTACTCCTCTAGCTATTGCTCTAATTTCAGGAGTATATTCGTTTTCTTCGGAACTCTTATATCCCAGCGATTGTATATATTCTTCCAAGTTAAAATCATTTTTGCCTTTAAATTTAGTTGCTATATTTGTTATAAATAACAGCATTTGACTTTTATCTGTATTAGATAGTTTATCTATACAATCTTTAATATATTCATTGTTTTGAATTGAATCAGAACTAAGATTGTTTTGTATAGCATAAACTATGGCTGCATTCAATAGCTTTTTATCTGATTCATTAGAAAAATCGTATATTGCAGAATAAGGTATTTCTTTTTCCATTGGCACATCGTAACCCATTAGCCATTCAGGATTTACATTATAAAAGTCCGCTAAACATTTAATTGTAGTAAGTTTTGGAGACATTTCGCCATTCATATATCTATAAACAGTTGATTTACTTTTTAACCCTAATTGATTTGTCAAAAAGCTAATATCCGTTTGTCTTTCTTTTATAAGGTAAGAAAGTCTCTCTGAAAATATTTTTAGATTTAGTTCTTTTTCCATAAATTCACCTCTTACTGTATTATACAATAAAAATTTTCGCTTTGCAACTAAAAAAATTATTTTTTTCGCAAAAAGCTATTGACAAATAAAAATAAATAGGATATATTAAAATTGCGAAACGCGAATAAAAGGAGGTGAAATATAATGAATAAAACTAGGGAGTTAGTCGAATTAAAGGGCTTATTAAGGGAAAAGAAGATAAATTATGAAACATTAGCAAAGCACTTAAAGATGTCAATAAGTGCACTATCCAATAAGATAAATGGAAAGTCTATTTTTAATTTATTAGAAGTTATTAAAATAGTAAACTTCATCGGTATACCGAAAACGGATATAGTAACTTATTTTTTTTAAAGAAATAGTCGCGAAACGCAAATGAAATTAAAAGGAGTGAATGTAATGAACAATTTACAAATATTTAAAAATGAAAAGTTTGGAGAAATAAGGGCCATAGAAATGAAGAATGAACCTTGGTTTGTAGCAAAGGATGTATGCGAAATTTTAGAATTAACTAATACCACAGTAGCAATTCAAAATTTAGATGAAGATGAAGTGACTAAGTTAAACTTAGGGAGTCAATATGGAGAAACCAATTTTATTAATGAAAGTGGATTATATACATTGATTATTAGAAGTAGAAAACCAGAGGCTAAAAAGTTTAGAAAATGGGTAACTAATGAAGTATTACCTAGTATACGTAAAACAGGAGGATACATAGCAGGAGAAGAAAACATGAGCGAAGACGAATTAGTGCTAAAAGCTATGAATGTTTTAAATACAAAAGTCGAAAACTTAAAACAGAAAAATCTATTATTAAGTGCTGAAAATAATCAAAAAGACCAATTAATAGGGGAACTAAAACCAAAAGCAGATTATACCGATAAGATATTGCAAAGTAAGGGAACTGTAAAAATAAATGTTATAGCAAATGACTATGGGTTATCAGCAATAGCACTAAATAGAAAATTACATGAATTAGGAGTCCAATATAAGCAGGGGCGAGACTGGTTACTATATAGCGAGTACAGAGGAAAAGGATATACCCATTCAAAAACAATACATTTTTTTCACAAGGATGGAACTCCAGACACAACAATGAATATGGAATGGACACAAAAAGGAAGATTATTTCTTTATAACTTATTAAAAGAAAATGGGATTCTTCCAGAAATAGAAAAATAATGCAGCCTATCACAAAAATATTATGAAAGGAGTTGATGAAATTGCTGTACACAACAGAACAAATTGCAGAAATGTATAGCGGACAAGAAAATAACATAACACCATATATGATAACACATACTTGGATACCTAATGGACTAAGACATATTAAAGGAAAAGGACATGGATATTTATATAAAAAAGAATGGGTTGAAGAATACTTGGAAGGACAAGCAGCTATACATAAAACTCAAGACAAAAACTTTAATATTAAACGAGGAAAAACAAAAATAGCAAGTCAAAAATGTTATGTAATTTAATAGGAGGTACTTATGAAAAAGCTAAAAGAAATAATTCTGGGGACAAGCATTATCTGGATGCCACTTGCGGGATGCTACTTAGTAAGTGTAATAGAAAATATTTTATTCTAGGAGGAAAGCTAAATGGACAAATTAGATAAATGCTATCTATGGCACATTATAACATTATCTAAGATGAAATTAAGGCTTAGAGAATTAAAAATTAGAAAGGGGTGAGAAAAGATGAGTAAAGGAAAACACACAAACGATGCAATCTTAATTAAGCAGTTAAACCAAAACTTAAAGAAAAAAGAAAAAGACTTGTTCGATTTGCAAATGAATTTTGCTGACATACTTCTTGAGATTAGAAACTTAAATGAATCCAATAACTACTCAGATGAAAGTGTTAAAAGAAGAAAAATATCAGAGCTATGCACAGATG
This sequence comes from uncultured Clostridium sp., assembly GCA_900557475.1. GTDB lineage: Bacteria > Bacillota > Clostridia > TANB77 > CAG-508 > CAG-793. The sequence continues at coordinate 3,072 of USTA01000005.1, forward strand.
TAAGATATTAGCTTTTAGTAAGAAAAAAAGAATCAACTGCTTCTGACAGCAAATCCGAAAGCAGTTAACTCAAAGAAAAATACATAAGTATTCACATACTTATTGTATCACGAAATTAATTCAAAATCAAATAAAAATTTAGGAGGAAATTTAAAATGTTAGAAAATATTTTAAGTGAAATTAATTCAAATTTAGTAAGGATAGCAAATGCCTTAGAGTCTAAAAAAGAGGGACCCGTAGGAATACCACAAACTAATACCCAACAAGTAGAAACACCAGTTGCAAATATATCTCAGAATACAAAGGTAGAAAGTCAAGTAGTACCAGTTCAAGCACCAGTAACAGCACAGCCAGTCGCACCCCAGCAAGCAATACCTACATCACAAAATGCCGGCTTTACAATGGAGCAATTAGCTGCTGCAATGTCAAACGCTGTAAATGCTGGGAAAATGAATACAGTGCTAGAAGTATTACATAGCTTTGGAGTACAAGCACTTACGCAAGTAAACCCAGCAGATTACTCAAAACTAGCAATAGCACTAAAAGAGAAAGGAATTGAAATTTAATGGAAGATAACAAAGCACACGCAATACTTTCTGCGAGTAGTGCACATAAATGGCTAGTTTGTACACCTTCTGCAAGATTAGAAGAACAATTTCCTAACAAGACAAGCGAATATATGCAAGAAGGAACTCTAGCTCACGCTATTGCAGAATTTAAGGTCAGAAGTTCTTTTTTAGAACCTACGACTAAAACAACTCAAACTAGAAGACTAAATAAGTTCAAAAAAGAAGAGGGATTTCAAGAGGAAATGATAAAGCACACGGATATCTATTTGGACTTCATAAAGGAAGAATCTTTAAAAACTAATGCAAAACCGTTTATAAGCGTCGAACAAAAAGTAGATTTTAGCAATTATGTACCAGAAGGTTTTGGAACTGCTGATTGCATTATGATTTCTGGAGATATGCTCCATATAATCGATTTTAAATATGGTAAAGGGGTCAAGGTAGAAGCAGAAGACAATCCACAAATGAAATTGTATGCATTAGGAGCGATTAGTGCTTATGGTCTATTTTATCCACTTAAAAATATAAAAATGAGCATAGTACAACCTAGAATTGATAACATATCAAGCTATGAAATGCCAAAAGAACAGCTACTAGAATGGGGAGAAAAAATTATAAAACCACAAGCTCAAAAAGCTTTTGCGGGAATAGGAGATTATGTTCAAGGAGAACACTGCAGATTCTGCAGAGCTAAAGGAGCTTGCGAGTTTAGAGCAAAAGAAAATATGAAAGTAGTTGAAGAAATTCAAAGTTCTTATAATGGAACAATTACTAATGCCGAGCTAGGAGAAATGCTAACAAAAACAGATGGAATAGAACAATGGATTAAAGACATAAAAGCTTATGCATTAGAACTTGCGTTAAAGGGCGAACAAATAAAAGGTTGGAAAGCTGTTGAAGGTAAAAGCAATAGAAAAATAATAGATATAGACAAAGCTTTCGAAATACTAGAGTCAAATGGCTATGAAGAAGCTCTACTTTATGAAAAAGTACCTTTAACATTAACAAAACTAGAAAAAGTAGTAGGAAAAATAAAATTATCAGAGTTCATAGGTGATTATATAGAAAAACCAAAAGGTGCGCCAACTTTAGTTAAAGAATCTGACAAGCGAGAACCATATAGGGTTAGTGCAGCAGAGGAGTTTGGGGGAATTAATGACAAAGGATGAGTTTATTAATCAATTAAAAGTATATGTTTGAAAGGAGAAAATTAATGGATAATCAATCAACACCTACACTAGAATCGATTTTAAAACAAGACAGCGAAATAATTATGCAATGCTTAGATGTGACTACTTTAGTGTTAAGAAATTTAATTGCAAATGATATTAAAGTAACAGATACATTGCAGGATGCCAATTGCATAATGGCAGAGGTCTCTATACAGTCTGATAATTTAAAATTACTTAGAGATAGATTAATAGACATAAAAAACACAATGCTAATTAGTTAAAAATATAAATTAAGGAGAAAATTAATTATGGGAAATTTAGTAACAGGAAAAGTTAGATTTAGTTATGTACAGGTTTTTGAACCTAGAGCTATTAACGGAGGAGATGAAAAGTATTCAGTAACTTTGCTAATACCAAAATCAGATGTAGATACATATCAAAAGATAACAGCAGAGATAAATAAATGTTTACAAGAAAATGTAGCAACAACTTTCAAAGGAGTTATGCCTGCCAATCAAAGTTTACCTTTATATGATGGAGATGGATTAAGACAAAGTGGAGAGCCATTTGGACCAGAATGTAAAGGTCATTGGGTTATATCTGCAAAAACTAATACAGCTCCAGAAGTAGTAGACGCAAATTGTAATCCAATAATCAGCAAAAATGACTTTTATAGTGGTTGCTATGGAAGAGCAAGCATAAGATTCTATGCATACAATCAAAACGGTAATAAAGGAATTGGATGTGGTCTAGGAAACGTACAAAAACTTGAAGATGGACAACCTTTAGATGGTAGAACAACCGCATTAGAAGACTTTGGCACACCAATTGCTCAACAACCAATGCAAAACAATTATCAGGTAACTCAATATCAACCACAAGCTATGCCTCAAGCCCCAGTAACGCCACAATATAATGGCCAAGCTGTACCTCAATACCAAGCACCAGTAACTGGACAGTTTGATCCAATAACTGGACAGCCCACAGCACCACAGCAAGGAATAATCGGAAATATATATGGGGTGAATTAAAAAATGAGAACACTTAGCATTGATATAGAGACTTATTCTTCTATTGATATCGCTAAAGCAGGACTATACAAATATGCACAATCAAAGGACTTTGAAATTCTATTATTTGGATATGCTTTTGATGATGAACCTGTAAAATTAATAGACTTAGCACAAAAAGAGCAGTTACCAGAAGACATAGTAGCTGCTCTTTCTGATAAAAATGTAATAAAGACGGCATATAATGCAGCATTTGAATGGTATTGCCTAAATAGATTTTGGAACAGTCCAATAGAACAATGGAGATGTACTATGATACATGGATTATATGCTGGATATCCTGCTGGTTTAAAAGCAATAGGAGATGCAATAGGTTTAGAAGAAGATAAGAAAAAATTATTAACTGGTAAATCCTTAATAAGATATTTTTGCACACCTTGTGCACCTACTAAAAGAAATGGTGGTAGGACTAGAAATTATCCTAAACACGATATGGATAAATGGAATTTATTTAAAGAATATAACAAGCAAGACGTAGTTACAGAAAGAGAAATAAAAAAGATTTTAAGTAATGTACATTTTCCAGAAAAAGAACAAAAGTTGTGGGAAATAGATATGATGATGAACTCTTGTGGAGTAAAGGTAGACAGAAAACTTATAGAAGGAGCTTTGGCAATTGGAAGAAAAAGAACAGAAGATTTAATGAACGAAGCTCAGCAAATATCTGGGCTAGATAACCCTAATAGTATTGCGCAATTAAAAGAATGGCTTGAAGATGAGACAGGAAATAAAATTGATAGCTTAAATAAAAAAGATGTGCCAGAGCTTATAAAAAATACTGATTCTGAAAAAGTAAAAAGAATGCTAGAAATAAGGCAGGAACTATCTAAAACAAGCACTAAAAAATATGATGCAATGGAAGTAGCTATGGGCGAAGGCGATAGAGTAAGAGGACTTTTGCAATTTTATGGTGCTAACAGGACTGGAAGATGGGCAGGTAGGCTAGTACAAGTACAAAACTTACCTCAGAACCATTTGAGTATGCTTAATTTCGCACGAGAATTGGTCAAAAACAAAGATTTAAACTCTATACAACTAATTTATCGGTAATATTCCAAATGCTCTTTCACAGCTAATTAGAACAGCTTTCATTGCTGAAGATGGTTACAAGTTTGTAGTAGCTGATTTTAGTGCAATAGAAGCGAGAGTTATAAGTTGGATTGCTGAAGAACAATGGAGATTAAACGTATTTAAGACACATGGCAAAATATATGAAGCAAGTGCTAGTCAAATGTTTGGGGTACCAATTGAAAAAATAAAAAAAGGTAACCCTGAATACGAGCTAAGACAAAAAGGAAAAGTAGCAGAATTAGCATTGGGTTATCAAGGAGGACCAGGAGCCTTAGTACAAATGGGAGCGCTAGAAAAAGGACTTACAGAAGCGGAACTACCAGAGATAGTTGACAGATGGAGAAATAGCAACAGAAGAATAGTTGACTTATGGGGAAAAATACAACAGGCATCATTACTATGCTTAAAAACAGGAAGAACACAGGCTATTCAAAAGAATATATATTTTAGTTTAGAAAATGGAAATTTAGCAATTACATTACCTAGCAAAAGGCAATTATTTTATATAAAGCCACAAATAACAAGAAACCAATTTGGAAGTGAAGCACTTTCATATATGGGACAAAACCAAACTACAAAGAAGTGGGAAAGAATACCTACCTATGGCGGAAAATTAACAGAAAATATAGTACAAGCAATTGCCAGAGATTGCTTAGCAAATTCAATAAAAAATTTGGTTGAAAATGGATACAGAGTGCTATTTCATATTCATGATGAAGTAATTTGTGAAGTGCCAAAAAATAATGACAGATTTGCATTGAACAATGCTATAAAAATAATGTGTCAAGCACCGGATTGGGCAGATGGATTGCCTCTTAATGCAGATGGGTTCGAGAACGATTATTACAAAAAGGAGTAAGTCAATGGGAGAAGTAATAGTTTTAATTATAAAAATTCTAATGTTTAGTTTTATGATTTTTTTAGGTATTTGTTTAATACTTGCAACAGTAATTAATCTGAAAGGAGATAAAAAAATGGATTTAGATGACGAAGAATTAAGGGCTACTAGAATTGCAAATGGAGCAGACAAACAAAGAAATAATATTATTAAGTTTAAAAGTAAAACAGATAATGTAGTTGATTTTTTAGAGGATGCAATTGTTAAAGTAAAAGAATATAAAGCTGATAATGTTTTAATAGCAATTAAACTAAATGGGCAGGATGGTTATGTGCTTACAGGATACCATAATCTGAATATGGCTGAAAAACAAGAATTAATAGGTCATATACAAATAGACGTAATAGACGAAATGATACATCAAAATTATATAACACCAGATTAAAGTAGGAGGAGATTATGAATATAAAAACAAAATTCGAAATAGGTCAAAAAATATGGATAGTCTATAAGAACAAAGGTGAAGTACATATGTATTGTGAACCGATAGAATATATAGATATTGATAAAAATGGATTAATTTACTGTACTGAGAATAGCGATGATGAAGTAAAAGAAGAGGATGTTATCTTAGAAGATGACAAAGATAAATTATTTAATAAAGTAAAACAGTTGATGAAAGAAATTGATGAAGAGGAGGGAAGATAATTAATGGATATAGAAGTAGGAGAGTATGTAAGAACTAAAAGAGGAATATCAAAAGTATTAGAAGTTAAAACAGTAAAAAACAAAATGTATGGCAGACATGATGTAGCATATCTTATAGACAAATGTCCTAGAATGTACATAACAGAAACAGAATTTATAAAGCATAGCAAAAACATAATGGACCTTATAGAAGTTGGAGACTTTGTAAATGGCAATATAGTAACAGATAAATATTTATTTGCAGGAGAAATGCCAGTAGTAGAAACAAGTGGAAATGAAACAAATGCTAAATGCTTATGCAAAAAAGACATACAATCAATTTTAACAAAAGAACAATATTCACAAAACTGCTATACAGTAGAAAGGAGCTAGTATGCTAAAGCTAAAAGATAATGTGGATTTAAAAGAACTTGAAAAGTTTGGGTTTAAACCGAAGTATGATGAAAATACAGGAAATATATGATAATCCAGAATTATTAGAAAGATAAGTTGTCTCAAAAATTGCGATAACTGAAAGAGGATAGATTATGAATAGAATAGAAGATATAGTCAATCAATTAAACAACAAAGAACGAATGAAGAAAATTTACGAACTTGAAATGGAACGTAGAAAAAAGATAGAAGAAGAAATAAGAAAGAAAAAAGAGCAAAAAATGTAACTGAACAGCGCTAAATAGTGTTGAACAGTAAAAATATACGAGAAAGGAGAGCAAAAGACGAATGTGTTAAACGATAAGAAGTTAAGAATATCAGTAGCTCAAAACAGAAAGTCTTTAAAGTGGATTACTGAAGAATTAAACTGGTCAGACTTTGTGACTAAAATCAGTAAGCCTATAAGGACAACTGAAACTTATGAGCAGTTTATAAGAATGAAAAAAGTTCAGCAAGATGAGCTAAAAGACGTTGGACGGTTTTGTCGCAGGAGAGTTAAAAGATGGCCGAAGAAAAGCCGAAAATGTATTGAATAGATGTTTAATTACATTAGACGCAGACCACATACCTTCTGGACAAACTAATAAGATTTTAAGCTTATTACATGGGCTAACATGTGCTTATGCCGTTTATAGTACTAGAAAGCATTGTAGTGATAAGCCAAGGCTTAGAATAATAATTCCGACAGATAGAACATTAAAAACAGAGGAATACGAGCCAATTGCAAGGAAAATTGCTGAAAGCTTTAGGAGCATGGAAATATTAGATAGTAGCACTTTTGAAGCTAGCAGGCTTATGTATTGGCCAAGCTGTAGCAAAGATTCTGATTTTGTTTTTAGATATGAGGACAAACCTTTTGCAAGTGCCGATGGAATACTTGGAATGTATAAAGACTGGAAAGATATTAATGAATGGCCTAAAATTCCTAATGAAGCAGAAGTCATTAAAAAAGAAATCACAAAACAAAAAGACCCACTTGAAAAAGATAACATTGTAGGTGCTTTTTGCAAAGTTTACGACATTTATCAAGTAATAGCGACATTTTTGTCAGATGTGTACGAGCCAGGAGATAAACCCGATAAATTTACATATAAATTAGGAAGTGTAGCAAATGGTGCAACTGTTTATGGGGATGGAAAATGGCTATATAGTTTCCACGAAACTGACTCAGCAAGTAGAAGTTTATGCAATAGCTTTGACTTAGTTAGAATCCATAAATTTGGTAGCCTAGATGATGATGTGCAACCAGGAACGCCTACTAATAGATTGCCTAGTTATATAGCAATGAGCAAATTAGCATTAGAAGATAGTAATGTATTAAAAGAATACGAAGGACAAAAACTTGAGAAAGCAAAAGCAGAATTTGGCCAAGGCTTAGAAAATCCTATGAGTACAGAAAAAGTAGAAGATAATCTGGAATGGCGTTTGAAAAAACTAAAAAGGTCAAATTCTACAGGAATGATAGAAAGAACAATAAATAACGCTTTAGTTATACTTGAAAATGATACTAATTTTAAGGGCAAGCTAGTATTCGATAGGTTTTCTAATAGATTCCTAATAAAAGAGGCAATGCCATGGGGAAGAAAAGGAGAAAATTACCCAAAACTTTGGTCAGATAGCGACGATGCGGAACTAAGAGGCTATTTTGAAAAATTCTATGATGAATTTAAGAGTGTAAGCTCAATCAATGACGCTTTAGCTATACTAAAAAATAGAAACTCTGTAAATGTAGCCAAAGATTTCTTTGAGAGTTTAGTGTGGGATGGAAAGCCAAGACTAGATACACTTTTAGTTGACTATTTAGGAGCAGAGAATACAGAGTATGTAAGACAAGTAACTAGAAAGTCTCTAGTAGCAGTAGTTGCAAGAGCTATACTTGAAAAGCCAGTTAAATTCGATAATATGATTATTTTAACAGGAAAACAAGGAATAGGGAAAAGTACATTGCTTAATAAATTAGCAGGAGATTGGTTTACTGATAATATAGTTGATTTCAATAGCAAGGACACATTATTACTATTGCAGAATTGCATTATAGCTGAAGTTCCAGAACTACAAGGTTTTAATAAGGCAGATAGCAACAGACTGAAGCAGTTTTTAGGTCAAAAGACAGATAAGTATAGAGCACCATACGAACGCAGAGAAGAAGAGCATCCAAGGCATTGTGTGTTTTTTGGAACAACAAATGATGATGAGTTTTTAAGAGATAGTACAGGAAACAGAAGGTACTGGCCCGTACAAGTAGGAGTAAACAAACCTACGAAGAATGTATTTAAGAACCTCGAAAGTGAGAAAGACCAGATTTGGGCGGAGGCAATTGTAAGATTTAGAACAGGAGAAGCTTTGTATCTTGAAGGGGATGTACTGAAAATAGCAGAAGCGGAGCAAAAGGCAAGATTAATAGTAGACCCGTGGGAAAGTGTAATAAATGAATACCTATCAAGGAAAATACCAGCAGACTGGTTTGATAGAAGTATAGAAGCACAAAAAAATTACTGGTTGTTCAATAGTGAAGAAGAAAAAAACGTAGTAGAAAGAGACAGAATTTGTGCAAGTGAGATTTTAAGTGTTTGTTTTTCAATAGAGCCTCAAAGGCAGACGGTTGTAGATAGAAAGCGTGCAGGAGATATCTTGAGAAAATATGAAAATTATTCCTACAAAAATAGTGTCCGATTTGGAACTTCATATGGTGTAACTAGCGGATTCATGCGAAAAATTTAAAATGTAGGAGGAGTTAGAAAAGCACTCCTACAAATTCCTACATCTCCTACAAGATATACATAATATGTAGGAAGAGTAGGAATAGTGTAGGGAGTAATCCTACACTAAAAAATGCTTATATATAAGCAAAAAATGAACTTGTAGGAGATGTAGGAATAAAATTACTAAAAATATAAAAATTGAGATTTTAGAGAAAATAGATAATAACCTAATTGCCTAATTTCTCAAATATTATAAATATTATAGAAAAATTATATTTTATTCCTACAAAAACAAATGTTTTACGAACAAAAAACAAGGAGGAAAAATGGAAACAAAGGATAGATACATAAAAACAAGAAAAGTTTATACAATAAGAGAACAAGAAAAGAAAATTGAAGCTAAATTCAGAGATAGAATAAAAGAGCTTGGAGGAATAGCATATAAGTTTGTAAGTCCTGGTAATGCGGGCGTACCTGATAGGCTCGTAATACTTCCAGATGGAAAAATGGGATTTGCAGAACTTAAAAGGTATAATGGTAATCCTTCGAAACTACAAAAAATGCAAATGTCATTCATAAAAAAATTAGGATGCTTTGTAATGGTTATAGACAGCATAGAAGATATAGATACTTTTATAAACGGGATAAGCTTGTGGTATGACTCTAGAAAGAAGGAAAAGTATGAAATTTAAGCCACATGAATATCAAAAGTATTGTATTAGTAGATGTATTACCGACGACAAGTTAGGTTTGTTTCTAGACATGGGGTTGCGGAAAAACAATAATAACATTAACAGCAATAAACGATTTAAAGTACAACAGATTTCTAGTTTATAAAGTATTAGTTATAGCACCAAAAAAAGTGGCAGAGGACACGTGGACTAGAGAACAAGAAAAATGGGACCATTTAAAATTACTAAGAGTAATACCAGTGCTGGGAACGACTAAAAAAAGAATAAAGGCTCTCAATACAAATGCTGATGTTTATGTAATAAATAGAGAAAACGTAGAATGGTTAGTAGATTACTATCAAAATGATTGGCCATTTGATATGGTCGTAATTGATGAATTATCGAGTTTCAAAAATAATAATTCTAAAAGATTTAAAGCATTAAAGAGAGTAAGACCATTAATTCGCAGAATTATAGGATTAACAGGAACACCTGCACCGAATGGATACATAGATTTATGGGCACAAATTTATTTACTAGACCAGGGCGAAAGATTAGGAAAATTTATAACGCATTATAGAGAAAATTACTTTTTACCAGATAAGCGAGATAGTCAAAGAATATTTACATACAAACCTAAAGCGGATTCAATAAAACTAATAAAAAATAAAATTTCAGATATTTGTATAAGCTTATCTGCAAAAGATTATTTACAAATGCCAAAACTTATAAAAGACAATAGATTTATAAAATTAGATAGTAAAGCACAAAAAGGATATGAAGAATTTGAACGCAATATGATATTACAGCTCGATGAAGAAGAAATAGATGTTACATCCGCAGCAGCATTAACAAATAAACTTTTACAATATTGCAATGGTGCAGTTTATAAAGAAGATGGAAAAAATTATTTAGAGGTACATGATTGTAAAATTGAAGCTTTATTGGAACTTATAGAAGAAGCACAAGGACAACCTCTCTTGATATTTTACAATTTTAAATCAGATTTAGAGAGAATCCAAAAAGCTTTAAAGAGTTTAAAACTTAGAATAGGTATTTTAAAAGATAGTAACGACATAACACAATGGAATAATAAAGAATTGGATATACTTTTAGCACATCCAGCTTCAGCAGCGTATGGCTTAAATTTACAAGATGGGGGAAATCATATAGTTTGGTTTGGATTAAATTGGAGCTTAGAACTATATCAACAAGCAAATGCAAGATTGTATAGGCAAGGTCAAACGCAGACAGTATTTATACATAACTTAGTAATTGATGGGGGTAGAGATGTAGATGTAATTGAAGCACTAGAAAGCAAAAAAGATGGACAAGAGGCCTTACTAAACAGCTTAAAAGCAAGAATTAGAAAAGTAAAGGAGGAGTATGGAAATTGATAGACATCAGTAATTTTAGGAAACTTACAAAGGAACAGATGGTAACAGAATACGAAAAAGCAATAGAAGAATATGAGACATTAGAGAATGACTATGATGTAGAAAAAGAATCTAATGATGAACTATATTCAGAAAATAGTGATTTAAAAGAGGATTTAAAAACACTTAATGAAGAATTGAAATATTCTGATAAATTTTTAGAAAACATAATAAAGGATATAAAATTTGGAACAGATTTGCAAAAAGATTTAATAAGTGAAGTTCTAAAATTTGCAGAAGAGCAAGGTTTTAGGTTTGAGATATTAGACCTACCTATATCAGCAGATGGAGTAGCAAATAATTTAAAAGAAAACTTAAAATTGACAACTAGGATTGGAGACATATTAATTCAATATTTTGATGAATAGAAAGGAGGGTTCTATATGTACATAAATGAATTTGTTTGTGGAATAATTGCAACTTTAGGCATAGAGTTTTTAGGATTAGTAGTTTATGCATTAAAAATTCAAAAAGACAAAGGAAAGGAGAATACAGAAGAATGTCAAAACAAGAAAAAAGACAATTAACAGAGGATGAAAAGATAGCAATAACAAAAGCAAAAGAAGAATTAAGAGACTATAGATATAATATAAGATATATTGAGGAAAAACTAAGAGATATAGAAGAAACGAAAGCATTAGCATTCAAAATAACACCAACATTATCACCAACAAAAAACAATGGCAGTAATATTAATAATGATAAGATAGGAGATTCAATTGCTAGATTAGAACAACTTAAAGATATTAGTGATTATAAAATAAAGCAACTTTTAATGAGAAAGTTTGATATAGATGACAAAATAGAATCATTAAGTTTTC
>USTA01000006.1 GCA_900557475.1 uncultured Clostridium sp.
ACACTGGGGCAAATGTATTTAATGACAGACTACATTGCTGCGAGAGCTCAACTTGTAACGTTTATATTATTTGTACTTACTATTTTATTTATAGAAAAATTTTTAGAAACAGGGAAAAAGAGATATGCGGCTGGACTAATAGTTATTCCTATAATTATTGCAAATGTGCATTCAGCAGTATTTCCATTTTACTTTGTACTATATTTGCCATATATAGGTGAATTTGTAATAAGACAATTATTAGATGCTCACATTATATATAAAGTGCATATTCAATATTTGAATTTAAGAGTAAAAATAGAAAATAATAGATTAAAAAAAGCATCAAAAGAGTCGGTAAGTAAATATAAAGAAAAACTTGTAACACTAAATAGAAAAATAGAAGAATCTAATAATCACTTTGAGACATTTAAAATAAAACAAGAAGAGAGAAGAAAAAGGCCATATAAACTGAAAATAGAAAATCAAAGCAGAGTAAAGTGGTTAATTTTAATTATGATTATATGCATTTTTACAGGACTACTTACTCCAATTGGAGATATGCCATATACTTATACTCTTAAAATAATGAAAGGGAATACAACATCTAGTATAAATGAGCATTTACCACTAACATTAATTGAAGATAAACCAATAATGATTTGTTTAGCAGTTGTAATAGCGATATTGGTTTTTACAGATACAAAGATAAAATTAAGGGATTTATTCATGTTTGGAGGACTAACTTTTCTATCATTTGTAAGTAGAAGGCAGATTTCAATGTTAGTACTATTTGGTGGGATGGTTGTTGCAAGAATACTTTCAGATATTATATATAAATATGACAAAAAAAGCACAGAGCAGCTGATGAAGTTTATGACGACAACTGTGGGAGAATTATTAACAATCTTATTTGTATTTGCTATTAGTTATTATATGTATGTACCAAATATAAATGCACAATATGTAAGTACATCTGGATACCCAGTTGAAGCTGTTAATTGGATAAAAGAAAATCTAGATTATAAAAATATAAAAATATATAATGACTACAATTATGGAAGTTATTTATTATTAAATGATATACCAGTCTTTATAGATTCAAGATGTGATTTGTATACACCAGAATTTAATGGAGAAAAAGGTGAAGATGGTAAATATAGTGGACAAGATATATTCTCGGACTATATGAATATATCAACGATTTCAACATACTATGAAAATAAATTTAAAGAATATGAAATTACGCATGTAATAACAAAAGCAAATTCAAAACTTAATATGCTAATTTCAAGAGATGAAGATTATAATAGATTATACAAAGATGACTATTTTATAATATATGAAAGAGAAGCAGAAAATGAATAGAAAGAATTATAAAATAACTGAAAATGTAAATGAAAGGCTTGATATGTATATAGCAAGCCTTGATTTAAACATATCTAGAAATTTAGCACAAAAAAAAATCGAATTAAAAGAAATTTTGGTAAATAAAATGCCGTCTAAAGCTTCTTATAAATTAAAGATAGGAGACGAGGTAGAAATAACAATAAATGCTCCAAGAGAAACAGAACTTAAAGCACAAGATATTCCACTAGATATTGTTTATGAAGATGATGATATTATGGTAGTAAATAAGGAAAAAGGAATGGTTGTTCATCCTGGTGCAGGAAATCAAGATGGGACTTTAGTAAATGCTATTTTAAAGCATTGCCAAGATGGAAGCCTTTCTGGAATAGGAGGAGAGCTAAGACCAGGGATTGTTCATAGACTAGATAAGGACACATCTGGACTTATGGTAATTGCCAAAAATGACATAGCACATATTAATTTAAGCAATCAAATAAAAAATAGAGAAGTAAAGAAAATTTATACAGCACTTGTAAGAGGAGTAATACCAGAAAACACAGCAACTATAAATATGCCAATTGGAAGAAGCGATAAAGACAGAAAGAAAATGCAAGTGAGACCTGATGGAAGAGAAGCAATAACACATATTGAGGTTATAAAAAGATATAGTAAATATACATTGATAAAAGCAAAGATAGAAACTGGAAGGACACATCAAATACGTGTACATATGGCTCAAATAGGATATCCGCTTATAGGAGATGAAGTATATTCAAATGGAAAGAATGAATTTGGTGTGCATGGACAGTGCTTGCATAGCACGATTTTGGAATTTGTTCATCCAACTACTGGCGAAAAAATGCACTTTGAAGCAGAAATTCCAGAGTATTTTAAAACAATAATAGAAAATTTGAAATAATTATAGGAGAAAAGATGGAGGAAAGATTACAAAAATTTCTCGCAAATAATGGAATTGCATCTAGAAGAAAATGTGAGGAATTAATTAAATTAGGAAAAATAAAAGTTAATGGAAAGATAGAAACAGAATTAGGTACTAAGATAAATCCAGAAAAAGATAAAATAGAGTTTAATGGAAAAATAATAAAGTGTGAAAATGAAAAAATTTATATATTATTAAATAAACCTATTGGATATGTAACAACAACAAAAGATCAATTTAGCCGAGACACAGTTATGGACTTAATAAAAATTAATAAGAGAATATTACCTGTTGGAAGATTAGATATGTATACATCAGGAGCACTGCTTTTGAGCAATGATGGAGATTTTATAAACAAAATAACACACCCCAAAAATGAAATAGAAAAAACTTATAATGTAACAGTAGTAGGAAAAGTTACAAAACAGGATATCGACAATTTATCACAAGGAGTGGAGATTGATGATAATGGAGAGACATATAAGACAAAGAAAGCAAAAGTAAAAATATTGAAGATAGATGAAGAAAAAAATTTATCAAGAATTCAAATTGTAATACATGAAGGAAAAAATAGAGAGGTAAGAAAGATGTGTGAAGCGATAGGCAGAAAAGTATTAGCTTTGCACAGAAGTAAAATAGGAAATATAAGTGTTCAAGATTTGCAATTAGGAAAGTGGAGATACCTAAAAAAAGCTGAAATAGAGAGCTTTATAAAAAAATAAAAAAATTTAAAAAAGCTATTGACAAACAAAAGTTTTGTTGATAAAATAAAAGCGAACGAAAGTTCAGAACAAAACAACCAAATAAATTTTTCTTGTATTGGAGGAACTAGTATGAAAAATATAAAATATCAAAACAAAACAATAGCTTATACAGTAAGTAAGGCCAGAATAAAAAACTTTTATGTATCTGTACAAAATGGTGAAGTTGTAGTAAAAGCACCATGGTATGTTACTAGTTCCCAAATTCAAGATGTAGTCGAAAGTAAAAGAAACTGGATAATGGAACAACTAGAAAAATATCAAAACTCACCTAGAAAAGCAAAGGACTATGCAGATGGGGAAAGATTTCAAATTTTAGGAGAAAGCTATTATCTAAATATATATTATAAAGATATAGCAACAGCTATGCTTAATGTAGAAAATGGAAAAATATCAATAATATTACCTCTACAATATGCAGAAAATGATAATACAGAACAAATAAAAAAGATGATAGATAAAATGTATTATATGGTAGCAGAAAAAGAAGTAGAAATGGCAATGGAAAAAACAAGAAAGATGGTAGGGTTAGCTCCAGAAGAATATAGAATTAAAAAAGTAAAATCAGTTTGGGGAACTTGCTCTTCTAATAAAAAGATAACAATAAATCAAAATTTAATGATGTATAGTAGAAGGGCAATAGAATATGTAGTTTTACACGAAGTATGTCATTTAAAATATATGAACCATTCTAAAAAATTTTGGGAGATGGTAGAAAAATATATGCCAGATTATAAAGAGGCAGAAAAAGAATTGAAAAATTAAAGGATAAATAGGGGGTACTTTAGTATTTTAAGTAGCCCTTTTTGTTTGACAGATATGATTAGATAGGTTAAAATACAATAGAAAATATATAGAAAGAGAGGAATTAAAAATGGAAAAAATAAGAGGATTTGAAATTGCAAAAGGATGGGAGAATAAAGATATAAATTTACCACAAAGGTCAACTAAGCATGCAGCAGGATATGATTTTGAAGCAGGAGAAACAGTAACTATAAAAGCATTTAAGCCAGGGATGGAGCCAACACTTGTAAAGACAGGAATAAAAGCCTATATGTTAGATGATGAGATGTTATGTCTATACAATAGAAGCTCAAATCCAAAAAAGAAAGGTTTAATACTTGCAAATAGTGTAGGGATTGTGGATAAAGACTATTACGGAAATGAATCTAATGATGGAAATATTATGTTTGCATTTTGGAATTTTAAAGAAGAGGATGTAATAATTGAAAAAGGTGAAAGAATTGGACAGGGAATATTTCAAAAGTTCCTTAAGGTAGATGGAGATATAGCAGAAGGAGAGAGAAAAAGCGGATTTGGAAGTACTGGAAGATAGCAAAAATATTGAAAGAATAGCGCTTTTGTAGTATAATAAAAAAGTAGTTTCAGAAAAAAGGAGAAAATAATTGGAATTAGAAAAACTAGAAAAAGATATAGGATATTGTTTTAAAAATAAAGAATTATTAAAAACAGCACTAACACATGTTTCATATGCAAATGAAAGAGGTGTTAAAAGCTACGAAAAGTTAGAATTCTTAGGAGATAGTATACTAGAATTTATTTCAAGTAAATATTTATATAATAAATATTTAAATCTTACAGAAGGAGAGCTTACAAAAGTAAGAGCGCAAGTTGTTTGTGAAGATAGTCTAAAAGATGTAGCAATGAAACATAAAATATATGATTATGTTTTACTAAGTAAGAGTGAAAAAACAAATGAAGGTAATAAAAATGTATCAATACTAGCAGATTGCATAGAAGCAATAATTGCAGCTATATATTTTGATTCTGGTTTAGAAGAAGCGGAAAAATTTATAATAGATAACCTAAAAGCAAGTATGGAATATGCAGAAAAACATATTGGAATGAAAGATTATAAAACTGTACTACAAGAAAAGTTGCAAAAAAATGGAGAAGTAGAGATTAAATATAATATTATAAAAGAATATGGACCAGACCATGATAAGACATTTGTTGCAGAAGTAAAATGTAATGGAAAAGTGCTTGCAATAGGAGAAGGAAAGAATAAAAAAACAGCAGAAATGCAGGCTGCTAAAGCAGCACTTAATTAAGTGTAGGAATGGTTGTAAAACGCAAAGGATAAGAATATTATAAATTGTGCCTAGGAGGACATAAATGAAAAAAGAATATATTATACCAATATTTGTACCAAATTTAGGCTGCCCAATGGATTGTAGTTTTTGCAGCCAGAAAAAAATTACGGGACAACAAACAAATGTAACCGTGGAGGATGTAAGAAATACTATTGAGTATTATTTGAAAAATTTTAAAGATGATAATAAGTATGTGGAGGTAGCTTTTTTTGGAGGAAGTTTTACTGGAATAGATAAAAGAATTCAAAATGAGCTTTTAGAAGCAGCAAATGAATATATAACTGCTAAAAAGGTAAACAGTATTAGAATATCAACTAGACCGGATTACATTAATAAAGATATTTTAAAAAGATTAAAGAAATATAATGTAAAAACAATAGAATTAGGTGTGCAGTCATCTAATAATTATATTCTAGCTAAGAGTAAAAGAGGACATACATTTGAAGATGTAAAAAAGGCTTCAAAACTAATAAGACTTTATGGATTTAAGCTTGGACATCAAATGATGGTTGGACTTCCAGATAGTACTGAACTAGATGAAATAAATACTGCAAAAGATTTAATTAAATTAAAACCTAAAATGGTAAGGATATATCCTGTTTTGGTTATAAAGGGAACTGAGTTAGAAAGAGAATATAAAAAGGGTGAATATATTCCACTGGGAATAGAGCAGGCAGTAGAAAGATGCAAAGAAATAATTTACTTATTTAGGAAAAAGAATATAGATGTTATAAGAGTAGGTTTGCAAAATACAAGTGAAATTACTGATCCAAAAGAAGCAGGAAGTGATGTTGTGGCAGGACCATATCATCCAGCATTTAGACAATTAGTAGAAGACAGTATGTGGTATGAAAGTATGGCTGAAAAAATAAAAAAAATAAATATGAAGGTAAAAGAAGTTGAAATTTCAGTAAATCCGGAAAATGTAAATAATGTTATAGGTCATAAAAAAGAGAATGTAGTGAAATTAAAAGAAATTTATGATTTAGATGTTAATGTAAAACCAAATGAAAATATTAAACCAGGAAAATTTGAGATTAAAGTAATAGAAACATATTAATGAGGTATAAAAATGGTATATAAAGTTAAAATTGATACATTTGAACTAGCAGATATATTTGAATGTGGACAATGCTTTAGATGGAATAAAGAACAAGACTCTAGCTATACAGGCGTATTTGGAAATAATGTTATTAATGTAAAAAAAGAAAATGAAGAAGTTATTTTTGATGGAATATGTGAAAGAAATATTGAAAATATTTGCATAGAATATTTTGACTTAAATAGAGATTATACAAAAATTAAGTGTGAACTTGCAAAAATAGATGAAAATTTAAGGAAAAGTATTGAATATGGAAAGGGAATACGAATTTTAAATCAAGATTTGTGGGAAACAATAATTTCATTTATTATTTCTGCAAATAACAATATACCGAGGATAAAGGGAATTATAGAAAGACTTTCAAAAGAATATGGAAGAAAAATTATGTTTAGAGGAAAAGAGTACTATACGTTTCCTACTAAAGAAGAGTTAAAAGATGTAAGTGTACAGGATTTTAGAAAATTAGGTTTAGGTTTTAGAGATATAAGATTATATGAAACAACACATATGATTCTAGATGGTATTGTTGATTTAAAAGAAATAGAAAAGATGCCAACAGTAGAAGCAAGAGATGAACTTCTTAAACTATCTGGAGTTGGACCAAAAGTTGCAGATTGCATATTACTGTTTTCATCATTAAAGAGATTTGATGTATTCCCTATTGATGTATGGGTTAGAAGGGTTATGAATGAACTATATATAAAAAATGAAGATGAAACAAAAGTAAGTAAAAAAGAGATACAGAGATTAGCTGATAATAAGTTTGGAAATCTGCAGGGATTAGCTCAGCAATATCTATTCTATTATAGAAGAGAGAATATATCATAATTTTATAAAAGTAGGAGTTAAAATGTGAATATTATATATGGAAGAAGCGGAAGCGGTAAAAGTGAATATATATATAATAAAATAAAAGAGGATATAGATATATGTGAAAAAACATATATTATTACTCCAGAGCAATTTTCATTTACAGCAGAACAAAAGCTTTTAGAAAAGATGGAAAATGGTGCAACAACAAAAGTAGAGGTTATATCATTTGAAAGAATGGCTTATAGAGTAATAAAAGAGTTATTTGGAGAAAAAAAACAAAACTTATTAAAGTCCGGAAAGTCAATGATAATATCAGAATTATTGGATGAAAACCAAAAGAAATTTAACTTTCTAGGTAAAAATCCAGAAAATACAGATTTGATATTAACACAAATAACAGAATTTAAGAAACATAATATAAGTGTAGAGATTTTAAAAAAGCAAATTGAAAATGTAACTGACAATTTATTAAAATTAAAACTGCAAGATATGCTATTAATATATGAAAATTATGAAGAAAAAATTGGACTAGATTACATAGATGAAAATGATATTTTAACATTACTTGCAGAAAATCTTGTAAAAAGTAAGCTGTTTGATGGTGCAATATTTTATATAGATGAATTTGCTGGGTTTACTAAACAGGAATATAAAGTAATAGAAGCTATTACAAAAATAGCAAAAAAATTATTTATTACAGTATGCACAGATGATCTTACAATTTTAAAAAAGCCGGAGTCAGATATTTTTTATGATAATAAGCAAACAATTCAAACTTTAAAAACAATAGAGGATATAGAGCAAGAAATATATTTAAGTGTACCATATAGATTTAAAAGTAAAGAACTTATTCATATGGAAAAAAATATATTTAGTTTGCCATATAGTTCATATGAAAATGAAGTAAATGATATAGAATTAACTATGTGTAAGAATTTATATGAAGAGGCTGAATACATAGCAAGAAATATAGCAATGCTTATAAGGTCTGGTTACAGATATAGAGATATTGGTATAATCACGAAAAATTTAGATTCATATTCAAGCCTAATAAAAGCTATCTTTAAAAAATATGAAATTCCTATATTTATTGATGAGAAAAAAGATATAACAGGTAATTCTTTTATAAAATATGTGCTTGCAGTATTAGAAATCTTTTCGAAAAATTGGTCATATGAAGCAGTCTTTAATTACTTAAAGGCTGGAATAGTTAAAATAGATAATTTATATGAATTAGAAAATTATGCACTTAAATGGAATATACGAGGGAAAAAATGGTATGAAGAAAAATGGAATTTTGGAGAAAACAATGCTTTTATAGCGGAACAAGAAAAAATAGTAACTCCTTTGTTAGAACTAAAGAAAAGTTTATCTGGAATAAAAACAGCAGAAAAAATTAGTCAAAACTTATATGAATTTATTATCAAAAATACAATAGATGCAGATATAGATGCAGAAATTTACAATATGGTAATAGACGTACTAGATGAAATAGCATATTTATTTAAAGATAAGAAAATGAGTTTTGATACATATGCAAAACTGTTAAAGACAGGAATAGGAGCTAAGGAAATAGGACAAATTCCACAAACTCAAGATAAAGTAACGGTTGGGGATGTAAATAGATCAAAAACGCATAAATTAAGAGCCATTTTTATAATAGGGTTAAATGATGGGCAATTTCCAGCAACTATGTCTAGTGAAGGTTTCTTTAGTGATAGAGATAGAGAAATATTAAAAGAAAAGGGAGCTTCTCTTGCAAAAGGAACAATAGAAAAGATGTACGAAGAGAACTTTAATATTTACAAGGCATTTTCAGCAGCAGAGGAAAAAATATATATATCATACCCTATGTCAGACATAGACGACAAGCCATTAAGAAAATCTACAATGATATCTAAAATTAAAAAGATTTTTCCAAAACTAAAAGAAGAAACATGTAAAGCTCAAGAAGAAATATTAACCAAAGAAGTTACGTTTGACAGTTTACTGGCTAAAATAAATGATATATCTGAAAATTGGTATGAGGTGTATGAATGGTATAAAAAAGATGATAAATGGTCTTTAAAATTGGAAAAAGCTTTAGAAGGATTAGATTACACTAATGTACCAGAAAATATATCAAAAGAAAATCTACAAAGATTATATGGAAATACACTGCATACTACTGTATCGAGACTAGAGCAATATAAAGCCTGTTCATTTTCATATTATTTAAAATATGGACTAAAATTATCTGATAAAGAAAAAATGGACATAAAACCAGTTGATACAGGGTCTTTTATGCATGAAGTCATAGATGCATTTTTTAAGAATGTGGAAAACATAAAAGATATTCAAGAAGAAGACATAAAGAAAAATGTAGATAAAATTGTAGAAGAAAAAATGAATCTGCCTAAAAACTATATATTTAATGCAACCGCCAAATATAGGATATTAGTTCAAAGACTAAAAAAGGTAATATTTATGTCTTTAAAATATATTGTACAAAGCTTGAAAGATAGTGAGTTCAATGTTCTAGAAACAGAATTAGAATTTGGAGATAATAAATATCCACCAATAGAAATGAATTTAGATAATGGAAAAAGAGTTTCTATAACAGGAAAAATAGATAGAGTAGATATTGCAAAAACAAATGATGGGAAATATATTAGGATTATAGATTATAAATCTTCAGCTAAAGATATAGAACTAAATAAAGTAGTATCAGGGCTTCAATTGCAATTACTTACATATGTAGATGCAATAACAAGTAGTAAGGAAGTTATGCCAGCAGGAGCTTTATATTTTACTCTTTTAGAACCTAAATTATTGGGGGAAAAAGAGTTATCCAAAGAAGAAATAGAAGAAATCATTAAGAAAAATTATAAAATGAATGGACTAGTATTAGCAGATGTAAATGTAATAAAGATGATGGACAAAAATTTAGAAAATGGGAAGTCAGACATTATACCAGTTTCTTTAAATAATAGTGGAGAGATTAATTATAAAAGTTCAAAGACTGTGACAAGAGAAGAGTTTGAAGCACTTCAGAAGTATACAGTAAAATTAATAAAAGATATTTCTAAAGAAATTTTAAATGGAAAGATGGAATTAAAACCATACTATATTACAAGTGAAAAAAAGACACCTTGCAGCTATTGTGAATATAAATCAATTTGTAGATTCAATCCAAGGGAGGAAGGAAATAATTATTTATATATTGGAAATAAATCGAGACAGGATGTATTAGAGCAAATTTTAGAGGAGGAAGATAAATGATATTAATTGTAGGTCTTGGAAATCCGGAACCTGAGTATGAAAAAACAAGGCACAATATGGGTTTTGACGTAATAAACATATTAGCGCAAAAATATAATATTAATGTAAATAAATCAGGATTTGATGGATTATATGGTATAGGAGAAATAGAAGGAAAAAAAGTAATATTATTAAAACCTCAAACTTATATGAACGAAAGTGGAAGGTCAATTATAAAAGCAAAAGAATTTTATAAAATTAATTTAGAAGATATTATTGTTATATATGATGATATTGATTTAGACGTAGCTACTGTTAAACTTAGAAAAAAAGGTGGAGCAGGAAGTCATAATGGAATGAAATCAGTGTTAGAGCATTTAAAAAGTGGAAACTTTGTTCATATTAGAGTAGGAACAGGAAAACCAGAGTTTAAAGAATTAATAATTCAATATGTAATTGGCAAACTAAATACTAAAGAATATGAAATGCTAAGCCCAGCTATAAAAAAAGCGGCAGAATCAGTAAGCGAGATATTAAATAATGGAATAGACATTGCAATGAATAAGTTTAATTGTTAAAAATTCTTTCATAACTATATATGCTTTTGAGCTAAGGGAGAAAGGAATTTGAATTTTA
This sequence comes from uncultured Clostridium sp., assembly GCA_900557475.1. GTDB lineage: Bacteria > Bacillota > Clostridia > TANB77 > CAG-508 > CAG-793. The sequence goes on from USTA01000006.1 coordinate 10,936, forward strand.
TGTATAATATTTTAATTGAGAAAAATGAAGAAGATACAAAAGTTGTGGTTGTACAAGATGGTAAAGTAGTAGAGGTGTATAATGAAAAATATGATGAAAAAAGGCTAGAAGGAAATATATATTTAGGAAAGGTAAAGGATATAATTCCGGGAATGCAAGCAGCATTTATAGATATAGGTGAGAATAAAAATGCACTAATTCATATAAAGGATTTACTTGCTAAAGAAAGTACTACTACGGGGAATGTAAATTTAGATATTTCAAATATAAATATAAAAGATATCCTTAAACCAGGAGATAATATTGTAGTTCAAGTGAAAAGAGATTGTAGCAATCAAAAGGGACCAAGAGTAACAAGAGATATAAAAATAAACGGGAATTTTGGAATTTTAATGCCAAATTCTAAATTTATTACAGTATCACAAAAAATAGAAAAAAGAGAAGAAGCGGAAAGACTAAAGAATATTATTAAAGAAAATTTGAATCTAAATTATGGAATGATTATTAGAACAGCAGCAAATGGAAGAACAGAAAACGATATAGTAAAAGATATAAAATGCTTAGAAAGACGTTGGGAAAAAATTAAAAATACTGCAAATGATTGTATTAAAAGTAAAAATATTCCTAAAAAAATATTTGATAATAATGGCATTGTAGGGAAGATAGTAACAGATTTGGCAGAAAACAATTTAGAAAAAATATATACAAATGATTATACTTTACAGGCCGAATTTAAAGATATAAATAATAAAATTGTAATTGAAGAAAATATCTTAGATAAGTTTGATGCAAAAAGAATAATGGAGTTTAAGAAAAAATGCTGGTTAAAATGTGGAGGTTTTATAACAATTGATGTAGCAGAAGCACTAACTGCAATTGACGTTAACTCTGGAAAGTTTGAAGGTAAAAAAGAAGTAGAAAACAATATTTTAAAGGTTAACTTAGAAGCAACAAAAGAAATTGCATATCAGATAAGACTTAGAGATATTGGAGGAATTATAATTATAGATTATATTGATATGAAATCAGAAGAAGATAGAAATGCAGTAAAAAAATATATGATAGAATGTTTAAAAAATGATAGAACAAAAGTACAAGTTATGGATTTTACAAAGCTTGGATTACTTGAAATTACAAGAAAGCATATTTTAGGAAGATAAATATATGAAATAATTTTAATTAAGAATTTCTAAGTAAAAAATAAATAAAAGCTCTACCTTTAAGAATTCGTCTTAAAGGTAGAGCTTAAAAAATTATTTGGTATTATTAATTTTTTTGATTTCCTCTGAACGTTTAATCTTTTGAGTAGTTGTTTTTATTAATGGGTCGGTAGATATAATTATTCTTCTAATATATTTATATGCGGGTAACTTTTTATTTACACTATTTTTTATATCATTCCAAATTAAATCACAGTATGTTTTTGAATCAGAATTAGGATAAACTTTTTTTAATTCTTCTTCATCATAAATAACTTTTGCACATAAAGTAACATCTGTATTTCTATCTAGTTTAGAATCATCTAATGAACCAAAAGCAATGCTTTCAGTAACATATGGAAGAGAATTTATCAAAATTTCTATTTCTTCAGGAAATATCTTTTTTCCATTTTTTAAAACAATCATATCTTTTTTTCTACCAGTTATAAATACAAAACCGTCTTTATCAATATACCCCAAATCACCTGTATAAAAATAACCATTCCTTAATACTTCTGCTGTTTTTTCCTTATCTTCATAATACCCTAGCATAACAGCAGGGGTCTTTACAATTAATTCTCCAATTCCGTTTTGGTCAGGATTATCTATTTTAATTTCTATTCCAGGTAGAGGAAAGCCAACCGATCCAATTTTTTTATTAAAACTGTTTTCACCAGCAATAACAGGAGAAGTTTCAGTTAACCCATAACCTTGATGAACATCAAATCCAAAATCATTATATCCTTTAATTGTGTTTTTATCCATAGGTGCTCCACCAGCAATTATTATACGTAAATTACCACCTAAACTATTTATTATTGACTTAAAAACTTTCCTTTTTACTTCTATATTGGCATGTCTAAATAAAAAACGCATAGTATTTACAAGTAATGTTTTTTTCTGATTTTTTATAGTTTTTAATATTTTCTTATACATTATTTCAAGCATTAGAGGAACACAAACAAAACCAGTAACATGGTATTCTACTAAATTTTGTTGAATATATTTTAAACCATCACAAATTGCTATGGTAATGCCACATGATGTACCAAATAGGAAGGTACAAGTACTTTCAAAAGTATGATGTAGAGGCAGAAAAGATAAAAATTTATCTTTTGTAGTTATTTCTATCATTTGACTTAGTGAATATATATCCATACAAATAGCATATTGTGTTAACATAACTGCTTTGGAAATGCTAGTAGTTCCAGATGTAAAAAGAATTATACTCATAGCTTTATTATCAATTTTTATATTATCATATATCTCATGATTACTATGGTCTTTTAATAAATCAGAATATAAAAGAATTTCATGATCTTTTATAGAAGAATCAGGAATATCCATACAAATTTTAAATTTACAAGCGGAAACAAAATTAATATATTTTTGACTAAAAATTATACAATCTGCTCCACTTCTTGACAATAAATCTTTAATTTCATTTCCAGGTAGTGATTTATCAAGAGGTACAACTATTAAACCAGCAGTAGTAATTGCTAAATAACTAACACACCATTCGTAGCGGTTATCTGAAATTAGTGCAACTCTTTTTACCCCTAAATTTAGAAGTGAACAGGCTAAGTTTTCAATATCATTAGCAAATTTACTATATGTAATTTTTACATATTCTGTATCTGAGGGTTTATTTTTATATTCAAATGCGATTAAATCTTTATATTCAGATTTATATAAATTTACTAAAT
>USTA01000007.1 GCA_900557475.1 uncultured Clostridium sp.
TTATTCCCCCACTTCTGCATTTCATTTTTGCCTATTTTTCAAAAATCATTTTTTCAAAAAATTCATTTTTCTTTTTGTTTTTAATTTTACATATATATTATCCTTATTCTCCATGTTTGTCAATGGCATTTTGATATCAATATGTATATGTTTTATGTTTTCTATGCGTTCAATCCTGCTTATTTCCTATATTTACTCATTTTGTTTTATTTTTTGCAGTTATGTTTATCTTATCTATTCTAGCCCTATTTTCATAGTTTTTATAGTTTTATTACATTTGTGTGACATTTTATTTTATGCATCAAAAATGCAGATTTTTCAAAAATCATTTTTTAAAAAATCTGCATTTTTACTTATTTTTCTTTTTTTATATTTCTTTAGCCTTTACGATAAATCTTTGCTGTCCATAATTAGTACATGTTATCAATGTAATTTCTCTTGCACCATTTGTAAGTTGACTAGTACAACTTACATCTGTTGGTTCTACTACATACGTATTATATACTGAATATTTAACTTCTTTTCCAGAAAGGTCTGTTAATGATATCTCATCTCCAATTTGAGCTCTACTAAGCTTTCCAAACATTTTTCCGCTCTTATAATTATGCCCTACTATGCAATAGTTTCCTACTTTATTTGGATTAGGTCCCCAATATTTACATAAAGATACTTTTAGTAATTCTTCATTTTCTTCTGCTAGCACCGGATAATTAATTCCAAGCTTCGCATAATTTAATATAGCCTCTGTTTTATATTGCTGCCCATTTGCTGTTACTTCTGAATTTATTGAGTTTGTAACCGTTGTAGTAGTTGGCATTTCTATTATAGGAACTTCTTCTACTTCATCTGTATCATCTAAAGAAACTACTACTACATTTTCTTCTACTGTTGTATTGTCCATTTCATCAAGAATCTCTCTTGATATTTGCTCTTTTTGCCCCTTTTCATATTCTGCAAATACATAGTAAAAGCTTAGAATTATTACAAGTATTAGACATAGTAAAAATACTATTTTATATGTTTTTCTTTTTCTTTTTAGCTCTGGTGTTACATACACTTTTTCTGACACTAAAATCTGATTCATTAAGTTCCTCCCTTTACTATAATTTGTTTACTATTTTTGCATAGTCTTCTAAAGTTAAAGTTTCTCCTCTTACATTTTCATTTATGTTTAATTCTTCTAATATATTTTTTAGTTTTTCTTTATCTATTATTCCATTTAATGAATTTATAATTGTTTTTCTCCTTTTGTTAAAGTTCTCTCTTATTACTTCAAAAAGCAGTTCTTCATTTTCCACTTCTACCTTTTTGTTTTCCCTAAGTCTTAAATTCACTATACTTGATTCAACTTCTGGACTTGGCACAAAACATTCTCTAGAAACGTTTTGAATCAATTTTGGCTCTGCATAATAGTTTACTAGATATGTAATTGCTCCTGCTTTTTTTGTTCCAGGCATTGCACAAATTCGTTCTGCTACTTCTTTTTGAATTAGAATGGTTATATCTTTTATTCTTGCTTTTAAAAGTTTTGTAATGATTGATGTTGTTATATAATATGGCAAATTTGCAACCACCTTAGCATTTGGTGCAAGTTTTTCTATATCAACGTTTAATATGTCTTCTTTTATTATTTCTACATTGTCATATAAACTAAAACGATCTTTTAAAATATCTATCATATTTGGATCTAACTCAATAGCTATTACTTTTTCAGCTTTTTTAGCTAAAATTGCTGTAAGTGTTCCTAATCCTGGACCTATTTCTATTACTGTATCTTTTTTTGATACATCTTCTGCTATTTTTTCTAGTGATTCTTCATCAAAAAGAAAATTCTGTCCTAATTTTTTATTTGGATGAACATTATATTTATTCATTATATATTTGGTTTCTTCTAACATATTCATTCTTTCATTTCCTTTATTTAATGCTGTGATGTAGATGTTTTTTCTTGAAGTGTTACGCTAACTACTGTTCCTTCATCTACTTTAGTTTCTGCTTGCGGATTTTGCGCTATTACTATTCCTTTTCCGCTTCCATTTATATTTAAATTTTTAGCTTCTAGCATTACTTTTGCTTGTTCAAATGTAACACCTTTTAGGTCCGGTACACTTTGTGATACTCTGTCGTCATTTCCCTCTACATATAATTTTACTATGCCTCCACTTGTAAGCCCTGTTCCTTTTGCTGGTACTTGTTCTTTTACTATATCTGTTGGCAGTGCTGTTGTGCTATATTTTAATCCTACACCTTCAAGTACCTTTTGTGCCTCTGCAACAGTTTTGTTTGTCACGTCTGGCAGGCTTATTAAAGATTTATTATTGCCGTCATTTTCACTATTTGATGGGATATCTAAATATGGCAATATTTCACCTAACATCTGCGATACAGCTGGTGCTGCAATACTTCCTCCATAATAGCTTTTTCCTTTTGGATTATATAAAGTAAGCAATACTACTGCTTTTGTATTCTCTACTGGTGCTATTGCCGCAAATGAAGCTACATATCCGTTTTCTGGATGGTTTGGATCTGGCTCTGATGTTCCTGTTTTTCCACCAATTGTATACCCTGTTACTTTTGCATATTTTCCTCCTCCATCTTCAACAACAGATTTCATTATATCTTTCATTTTATTTGCGGTTTCTGATGAGATTACCTGTTTTACTTCTTTTGTCTCTATATTCGTTACGTTTCCTGTATCTGGATTTTCTATTTTTCCAACCACATGTGGTGTTACAATTACCCCTTCATTTGCAATTGCTGAAATTGCAGTAGCTAATTGAAGTGGTGTTATTGTAAATCTTTGTCCAAACGACATTGTTGCAAGCTCAACTTCACCCACAGCATCTTCTGCCCAAAATCCACTTGTTCCCTCACTTGGAAGGTCTATTCCTGTTTTTTTGAAAAATCCAAATGCATCTAAATATTTATAAAATGTTGGTACTGTAATTCTTTTTCCAAGTTGTATTAATGCAGGGTTACATGAATTCTCTAATGCATTTCTTAGTGTTTGACTTCCATGCCCACTTGTTGCAGTACATTTGATTTTTCTGTCTGCAACTTGTTCATATCCTATGCATGAAAAATCTCCTGGAGTGTCTGTTTCTGCAAGGTTCTCTTCTAGTGCAATTGCTGCTGTTATTGTTTTGAACGTTGACCCTGGTTCATAAGTATCGAGTACCGCTCTGTTTCTCCACATTGTATATAAAGTATTAGTCTGCTCTGCTTGGGTTAAATTATCCCATCCGCTCTTTATACCACTCACTTGGAGTATATGGGTCATTTAGATTGTAATCTGGATAAGTTGCCATTGCAAGAATTTCTCCTGTATCAGGATTCATTATTATTACATTTCCGCCTCTTTTACAATCATTTTCTTCTACTGCCTGTTTTAGATATTTTTCTGCTATTGTTTGAATATTTGAATCTATTGTAAGATAAATATTGCTTCCATCTTCTGGAGCTATATATTTCTCATTTTTATCTGAAATTGCTTCTTGCGTTACATCAACAGAAGTTGTTAGTTTTCCAGATGTTCCTTTTAGTACATCATCATAACTTAATTCTACTCCATCTAATCCCTGATTGTTATTACCGCAAAATCCGATTAAATTCGAAGCCAAATTATCATATGGGTAATATCTTTTTACATCTTCGTCAATGTTTACCCCTGCTGTTACACCATTTTCTTTTAGCCATTCTTCTAATTCTTTTACTTTATCATTGTCTACTTTTGAAGCTATTATTTCAACACTCTTACTACTATTTAGCTTTTTTAGTACTTCTGTTTCATCAAGTTCAAAAATTTCCGCCATTTTTTTTGCCATTTTCTCTTTTGTTTCTTTAAGTACCTCTTCTTTGTCTTGCCCCTTTTTCTTTTTCACTGAAATTAAGCTAGGGTTAACTGAAACTGTATCTACATTTACACTTATTGCTAGTGCCTTTCCCGTAGAATCATAAATTGTTCCTCTTTTTGCACTAATAAGCGTACTTGAAGTTGACTGACTATATTCTTTTTTCTTTAGCCATTCTCCCTCTACAAATTGAAGCCAAGCAACTCTTCCTAATAGTATTATAAAAATTAACATTACAATCAGAGTTACAACTAATGCTTTTTTAGCTGAAACCTTTGCTATATTAGATTTTTTATTGCTTTCTTCTCTATTTATTTTTTCAAATTTATTTGACATTTATTTCATTCCTTTATCTTTTAGTTATTTCCAATTTCCCCTATTATATTTTACATTATGTTAGCCTAAAAAGCAACCATTTTAATATTATTTACCTTAGTAAATTTTGTATTTATGTATGATAATTTCTTGTTTTACTAAAATTAAAAAAGCTAAAATAAGTACACCTTATTTTAGCCCTTTAATTTTTTATTATGCGAAAATTTCGTCAAATTCTTCGCCTGTTATTTTTTCTTTTTCTACTAGAATATCTGCTACCCTATCAAGTTTATCCCTATGCTCTCTTAATATTGATTTTGCACTTTCATATGCATTATCTATTATTCTCTTAATTTCTTCGTCTATAACTCCTGCTGTTTCTTCTGAATAAGATTTTTCTTGCCCCCAGTCTCTGCCAATAAATACTTCATCTTGATCTGAACCAAGTGTTATAGTTCCTATTCTTTCGCTCATTCCGTATTTTGTAACCATTGCCTTTGCAATTTGAGTAGCTCTTTCTATATCATTACTTGCCCCTGTTGAAATATCTCCTAGTACAAGCTCTTCAGAAGCTCTTCCTCCTAGTAATGATATTATATTTTCTAACATCTCTGTTTTTGAAATAAACGATTTATCTTCTGTTGGTCTATACATGGTATATCCGCCAGCCATTCCTCTAGGTATTATAGAAATTTCATGTACTGGGTCCTGTGTCTTTAAATATCTACTTACTACTGCGTGACCACCTTCATGGTATGCTACTAATTTTTTCTCTTTGTCACTTCTTACTCTAGTTTTCTTTTCAGGTCCCATTGTTACCTTAATCATTGCATCTTCTATTTCTCTTTCTCCTATTTCTGTCTTATTTCTTCTTGCTGCTAAAAGAGCTGCTTCATTAAGTACATTTTCTAAATCTGCGCCTGTAAATCCTGAAGTATTTTTTGCAATAATATTTAAGTCAACATCTTCTGCTAATCTCTTCTTTTTACTATGAACTTCTAATATTTGTTCTCTTGCTTTTACATCTGGAGCTGGAACAACTATTTGTCTGTCAAATCTTCCTGGTCTTAATAACGCTTTATCTAATACATCTGGTCTATTTGTTGCAGCAAGAACAATAACTCCTTCGTTTGCTGAAAATCCGTCCATTTCAACAAGCATTTGGTTTAGAGTTTGTTCTCTTTCGTCATGTCCTCCTCCAAGTCCAGCACCTCTTTGACGTCCTACTGCATCAATTTCATCTATAAATATTATACATGGTGAGTTTCTTTTTGCTTCTTCAAATAAATCTCTTACTCTTGAAGCACCAACACCAACAAACATTTCAACAAAGTCTGAGCCACTTATTATAAAGAATGGTACTCCTGCTTCTCCTGCAACTGCTTTTGCTAAAAGTGTTTTTCCTGTTCCAGGCCCTCCAACAAGTAATACTCCTTTTGGAATTCTCGCTCCCATATCTGTAAATTTTTTTGGATTTTTTAAAAATTCTACAATTTCTTGTAACTCTTCTTTTTCCTCATCAATTCCTGCAACATCTTTAAATGTAACTTTATTTTTATCATTTGCACTAATCATTCTGGCTTTGCTTTTTCCAAATGACATTGATCCCTTACTATTTCCTTGTGCTCCACCAAAGAATAACATTACCATTAATGCAAGTAATACTATTGATGATATTGGAAGTAACAAATCAGATACTATTAATAAAAATGATTCATCTTCTTCTGTTACTTTAATTGAATTTGTTTTCATTGCTCCGTCTAGATTTTCCATTAAGTTTTCTACACTTGGAATATTTACTGTCTTTACATTTGAATCATTTTTTAATTTTACCTTTGCACTTTTTCCGCCATATTCTATTTCTACATCAGTAACTTCTCCTACCTCTATTTTAGCTACAAGTTCAGAATATGTTAATTTTTTATTTGATGTGTCTAGTAATGCTGGAACTACAAATAGTAAAACTATTCCTACTATTAACCATACCGCTAATGTCTTTATGCTATTTTTCAAAATTTTGTCCTCCTTGCATTTTTTATCATATTGTAAAGTATCACAAAAGTTTAGTTTATGCAATACCTTTTATCAAAGTTTTTTTATGTACAAATTTAGTAATTTTCGTCTTTCCTTACGGAAATTTAAGCTAATCGCTCAAAAGATATTTTCTTATTTTTTACCAATATTTTTAAGTTTTTATTGACTAGCATATATTTATTTCCAATATTATTTTCTGCCATTATAATTATGTCATCTATATTTGTCTTTTCTATGTTTTTAGTGTGTCCAAATAGTTTATTTATAATATAAAATATTAAATTTTGTCTTATACATATGTCTAATGCATTAAACTCCTTAATATCTATTTCATATCCCATTTTTTTATGCACAATTTTTTTTGTAAATTCTATTTCTACATTTTTCTTAATATATTCATTTTCTGTTTTTACAATTTTTGAAATTCTGCTTAAGTTTTCTATTATATTAGGATTTAGTTCCTTTAAATATGGTATTAATTCATTTCTGATTCTATTCCTTTTATAGATATTTTCTTTATTTGTTGAATCTATTCTTGGATTTAAATTATAACTATCACAATATCTTTCAATTTCTTCTCTTGAGACATTTATTAATGGCCTTATATACTTTCCATATTCTTTTGGCTGAATTCCTTCTAAACCATTAAGCCCGCTTCCTCTTATTAGATTTAATAAAACCGTTTCTGCATTATCATTTTTGTTATGTGCAATTGCTATTTTATTTGCTCCTACTTTTTTTCCTATCTCATCAAAAAAATCATATCTTATTTTTCTTCCTTCTTCTTCTGTTCCTACTTTTTCTTCTTTAGCAAGTTTTTCTACATCTACTCTTTTTACATAACATTCTATTTTTAATTTTTCACACAAGTTTTCCACAAATTCTTCATCAATTGTGGAATCTTTACGGATTAAATGGTTTACATGGCATACTACAAGTTTTATTCCAAGTTTTTCTTTAAATTTATTTAGCACAGCCAAAAGAGTAATAGAGTCAGGGCCACCTGAGACCCCAACAACTATTACATCTCCTTTTTCTATTAAGTTATTTTTATTTATTGTATTTAATACTTCTTCTTCTAGCTTATCTAACCTTATACTCATTACATCTCCATTATCCATTATATTTATTTGCAAATTTTGTATAACTTGGCATCCATAGCAGCTCAACTGTTCCTGTTGGTCCAGCTCTATGTTTAGCAATAATAACTTCTGCTATATTCTTTTGCTCTGTTTCTGGATTATAGTAGTCATCTCTATATAAAAACATTACTATATCTGCGTCTTGCTCTATTGAACCTGATTCTCTTAAGTCCTGAAGCATTGGTCTATGGTCTGGTCTTGCTTCTGGTGCACGTGATAGCTGTGAAAGTGCTAGAACAGGAACATTTATTTCTTTAGCTAGTATTTTAAGTGATCTACTTATTTCTGCTATTTCTTGCTCTCTACTTTTTGAGCTTCCGCTTCCTTGAATAAGTTGCAAATAGTCTATTACAACCATTCCTATATTTCTTTCAAGTTTTAGCTTTCTGCATTTTGCTCTTATTTCTGCAATATTTATACCTGCACTATCATCAATATATATTCCTGCCGATTCTGACAATTCTCCTGATGCTACTGCAAGCTTTGACCAATCTTCGTCAGTTATATCTCCTTTAGACACTCTTTCACTGTCTACCATTGCCTGCGAACATAAAATTCTGTTTGCACATTGTTCTTTTGACATTTCCAGGCTGAAAACTACAACTGGTGTATTTGCACTTACTGCTGCATATGTTGCTATATTTAAAGCAAATGCTGTTTTTCCCATAGCTGGTCTTGCTGCTATTAAAACTAAATCCGAATTATGAAATCCTGCTGTTTTATTATCTAAATCAGCAAATCCACTTGCTACACCTGTTATATGTTGTTTTTGATTATATAATTGCTCTAATTCTGAAAAAGAATCTACTAAAATATCTTTTATTGAGCTATAACCTTTTTGAGATTTTCTTTGCATTAAGTCAAAAATCTTTTTTTCAGCATTATCCATTAGTATTTCTACTTCTTCATTTTGGCTATAACCAATTTCGATTAACTGGTTTGCTGTTTTTATTAAACTCCTTAATATCGACTTTTCTTCAACTATTTTTATATATTTTTCTACATTTGAAGTGGTTGGTACTTTGTCAGGTAATGATACTAAATATGTTAATCCTCCTACTGGTTCTAGTTTTCCCAGTGAAGTTAATTCATCTTTTAAAGTAATTATATCTATTGGTTCTGCCTTTGCATATAAGTTCATAATTGCACCATATATTGTTTTATTATCTTCTCTATAAAAATCTTCTGGCTTTAAAACCTCCATTGCTGCAATTACAGCATCTTTATCTGTCATCATACTACCAATTACAGCTTGCTCTGCTTCTTCATCGTGTGGTGGTACTTTTCCTAATTCCATAATTCCTCCTTATGCATTTGCTAAATTATAGTAGGACTATTCACCTATTATATGTATTTTTAGTTTTCCTAAAACTCCTTCAAAAAGCTTTAATTCTACTTCTGCTATTCCTGTTTGTTTTATTGTTTCTTTTAATTCAATTTTCTTTTTGTCAATATCTATTGCATATTGTTTCTTTAATTCTTCTGATATTTCCTTGGCTGTTACTCCGCCAAAAATCTTTCCATTTTCTCCAGCCTTTACTGGTATTTTTAACATTATCTTTTCTAGTTTTTTACTAATTTCTTTTGCTTTTGTCTTTTCTTCTTCTTTTTTAAAGGCTGTTGCGTCTTTCTTAGATTTTAGTTTAGACATATTTTGTGCATTTGCTTCTACTGCTAGTCCCTTTGGTAATAAAAAGTTTCTTGCATATCCGTCATTTGCATTAATAACTTCGTCCTTTTTCCCTACACCTTTTACATTATCTAATAAAATTACTTTCATATACTTCCTCCTAACTTAATTTTCTACTTCAAAGAAGTATTCATTTATTCTATTTATAAGCTCTTGTTTTGCATCTTCAATACTTATTCCTTCAAGCTGAGCTCCTGCTAGAGTAATATGTCCTCCTCCACCTAGTTTTTCTAGAATTAATTGGACATTTATCCCTCCTATTGATCTACCACTTATATATATTTTTTCACCTGTTCTTCCTAAAACAAATGAGGCATTTATTCCTCCTATTGTAAGCAATTCATCCGCTGCTTTTGCTGCAATAATATTAGAATTCGTATCATCATTTTCATATATTGAAATTGCAATTGTGTCATTTACAATTTCAGATTTTGACACTATTTCAGAAATTATTTGGTATGTTTTCAAATCACTCTGGAACCATTTTTTTACTTTTATAATATCAACTCCACTTTTTCTTAGGTATGCTGCTGCTTCAAATGTTCTTACACCAGTCTTAAATGTAAAGTTTTTAGTATCTAACATAATTCCAGCATATAGTGCTTCTACTTCTATTGGAGCCAAATTTACATCTAATTGAGAATATTCTAATATTTCTGTAACAAGCTCTGATGCAGATGATGCATATACTTCATGGAATGTTAAAATTGAATTTTCAATATAGTCCGTACTTCTTCTATGATGGTCTACTACCACAATCTTCCCTACTTTTTCAAGTAATTCTGGTACTTCTACATATCCTTTTTTATGCGTATCTGATACTATTAAAAGTGTATTTGGTTTTACCATGTCTAATGCTTCTTGTTTACTCGCAAATGTTTCTTTATATTCATCTTCTTTTTTAGCTTCTTTTAGGAAGTTTTCTATTCCTATACCTGTTGTTTCATTTACTATTCTAGCCTCTTTATTTAATGTTCTAGCTAATCTATATAATCCAAGGCTTGCACCAATTGAGTCCATATCCCCATTCATATGCCCCATTAAAATAACATTATCTGCATCTTGTATTAATTCTCTTAGGGCATGTGATACCATTCTAGCTTTTACTTTTGTTCTTTTTTCTACTTCTTGAGTCCTTCCACCGAAGAAATGATATCTTTCGTCTATTTTAACAATCGCCTGGTCTCCACCTCTTCCAAGAGCTATATCTATAACTGCTCTTGCTGAATCTGCTTTTTCTACATTTGAATCTCCGTCATCTGAAAATCCAATACTTAGTGTTGGCTGAGCTATATCTGGAACATCTATATTTTTTACTTCGTCTAGGATATTGAATTTATCTGCTTCTGCTTGTTCTAAGCTTTTTTGTTCCATTATACAATAAAAAGTATCTCTATCTGATTTTACAATTAATGAATTATATTTTGCTCCCCAATCATAGATATATTTTTCTAATTTTGCAGTAATTTGTGGTTTTAACTCACTTGATATTCTTTGGCTAATTTCTTCGTAATTGTCTATCATTAAAATACCAATACAAATATCAGTTTCTTTTTCCTTTTTTTCTAATTTCCTTTTTTCTGTTTCATCAATAAAATATAATATTGTTGTATATTCTTGCTCTTTTTGATGTGATTTGTGCGATTTTACATATGACCCTAAGATTTTATAATCTTTATTGTTTATTTTTATACTTGTATCTATATTTCCCTTTGGCTTTATCTCATCTGAGTTTTCAATTGTTAGTTTTATTCCTTTTACAATTTCTGTAATATATTCATTTATTTCAACTTCTGGAATTTCAAACTCTGTAACAAATTTTTCACTTTTCCAAATCAAATTTCCATCTGTTTCAACAATTGCAAGTGGAAATGGTGAATTTATTAGTGTTGTTTTTGCAGTAGTATTTACATTTAAAGTTAAATCTTTAAGCTGTTCTGACAGCTCTGCTTTTCTTTTTTTATTTGACCAAATTGTATAGAATATTATAATTCCATAAATTAATATTCCTGGTATTATTAATCTATAATCATATATACAAATAACTAGCATTAATAATGCTATTATTATTAAATATATTTTTGTTCTTGATATAAAACTTTCCCAATTTTTATAATTGTTATTCGGCATTTTTCCCTCTTTTTCTGCACTATTGCGTTTCTTTAATTATACAATAATACATTCTATATTGTACTATTTTTAGGGATATTTGTCAATGCCACCATTTTTTCTCCTAACAATAAAGAAGGCTATAAATTAGCCTTCTTTATTTACTAGTTCCAGTATTCTACATCTTTATTTTCTACTTCTTGCTCTTCTTCTTTTTCTGTCTCTATTTCTTCAGTATTAATATGTGTATTTTGATATTTCGCCATACCAGTTCCAGCTGGAATCAATTTACCAATTATAACATTTTCTTTTAGTCCAATTAATTCGTCTGTTTTTCCTTTTATGGCTGCTTCTGTTAATACCTTTGTTGTCTCTTGGAATGATGCTGCTGACAAGAAGCTGTCTGTTGCTAAGGCTGCTTTTGTTATTCCAAGTAAAATTCTCTTTCCTGTTGCTGGTCTTAGTCCTTTTTCTTCTAGTTCTTTGTTTATGATTTCTAAATCATTTATATCCACTAATGAACCTGGAAGTAAATTACTATCTCCATTGTCTTCTATTCTTACTTTCTTAAGCATCTGTCTTGCAATAACCTCAATGTGCTTATCATTTATATCAACACCTTGATTTCTATATACTTTTTGAATTTCTTGTACTAAATATTCATGTACACCTTTTGGTCCTTTTACTAATAGAATTTCATTAGGGTTAATTGAACCTTCTGTAATTGGATCTCCAACACCTATTTCATCTCCATTTGCAACACAAAGTTTTGCACCAAATGGTATTGAATATGTTTTTGCATCGTCGCTTCCTACTACTGTTACTTCTTTTTTCTTCTTTTCTTCTGAAACTTTTACAGTTCCATCAATTTCTGAGATTATAGCTAATCCCTTTGGCTTACGAGCTTCGAAAAGCTCCTCAACTCTTGGAAGACCTTGTGTAATATCTGCAACACCTGCAACACCACCTGAGTGAATTGTTCTCATAGTAAGCTGTGTACCTGGCTCACCTATTGATTGTGCAGCAATTGTTCCAACAGCTTCACCAATTGTGATTTTTTCACGTGTTGCCAAACTCATACCATAACATTTTGCACAAATACCATGTTTTGTTTTACAATTTAGAGGTGAACGTACTTTTATTCTTTCTATTCCACTTTCAACAATCTTCTTAGCAACTTTTTCTGTTATTATTTCATCAGCTGGTGCTAATACTTTTGCTGTTTTTGGATCTCTTATTTCTTTTAATGGATATCTGCCAATTAATCTTTCTTGTAAGCTTTCAATTACTTGGTTTCCATCTTTTATTGCATATATTTCTAGTCCTTCTTCTGTTCCACAATCATCTTCTCTAATAATTAAGTCTTGTGAAACGTCAACTAATCTTCTTGTTAGGTATCCAGAGTCTGCTGTTCTTAAAGCTGTGTCTGAAAGTCCCTTACGTGCTCCATGGGCTGAAATGAAATACTCTAGTGAATCTAGTCCTTCACGGAATGATGATTTAATTGGTATTTCTACTGTTTTACCAGTTGTACTTGCCATAAGTCCACGCATACCTGCAACCTGTCTTAACTGGCT
>USTA01000008.1 GCA_900557475.1 uncultured Clostridium sp.
GGTATAGGACAAGAAAGAGGAATAAATTCACTAAAATTTGGCCTAAATGTAGATGTTAATGGATATAATCTTTATCTAGAAGGACCATCTGGTGTAGGAAAAACGATGTATACAAAAAACTATTTAACGCAAATTAGTAAAAACAAGAAAGTTCCTCCTGATTGGTGTTATGTATATAATTTTGAAAACCCAAATGAACCAGTTGCAATTAATTTTCCAGCAGGTCAAGGTTCAGAATTTAAAGAAGCAATGGAAAGATTTGTAAAAGATATTAGAGTTGAAATAAAGAGTACTTTTACAAATAATGACTTTGAAAAAGAAAAGAATATTATTATACAGAAATACCAAGATAAAAGAGCAAAATTATTAGAAAATTTAAATGCGCAATCTTCAAAATATGGTTTTCAGGTAAAGGCATCTGAAAGTGGAATATATATGATGCCAGTAGTAGATGGGAAAGTTGTAAAAGAAGAGGAATTTGATAAATTAGATGAAAATATTAAAAAGGAATATGAAGATAAATCTACTATCGTTCAAGCGCAAATAATACAAGTTATAGGACAAATAAAAGAAATAGAACAAGAATCAGAAAAAAAGGTTTCAGAATGGCAATCTAGTATAGCTTCTTTATCAGTAGAAGGTCATATTTCATATGTGAAATCTAAGTTTAAAAGAAACAAAAAAATAAATAAGTTCTTAGATGGAGTAAAAAAAGATATATTAAAAAATATATCAAAATTTGTTACAGAAGAGAAGAAAACTCCAGATGCACCAATAAAAGTTATAGAGGAAAACCCATGGGACAATTATAGAGTAAACTTATTTATAGATAATAGCCATTTAGAAGGTGCTCCTGTTATAATGGATACTAATTATAGTTTTGCAAATATATTTGGTAGACTAGAATATGAAAATCAATATGGAATTTTAAAAACAGATTATACAATGATAAGACCAGGATTACTTCATAAAGCAAATGGTGGTTATATTATTTTTCAAGCAAATGACTTGCTAACAAATCCAGCTGCTTATGATAACTTGAAAAAAGTTTTGAGAAATAAAGAACTAGGAATAGACAATTCAATAGATCAAAAAAGTTCAATGGTAATGGTTTCTTTAAAACCAGAGGCAATACCACTAGACTTAAAAGTTATAATTATAGGCAACGAAAATGTTTATCAAACACTATTATCCGTGGATCAAGATTTTAGAAAACTATTTAAAATAAAGGTAGAATTTGAAGATGATGCTATACTAAATGAAGAAAATGTAAAGGATTTAGCTAAATTTGTACATGGATATTGAAGATGATGATTTACCACATTTAGATAAGTTTGCAGTAGCAAGACTTGTTGAATATTCAACTAGACTTTCAGAAAATAAAACTAAAATATCAACGAGATTTGGAGAACTATCACAAGTTATAGCAGAGGCAGCAACTTGGGCAAAACTTGCAAAGGCAAAAGTTGTTACAACCGAATATATTGATAAAGCATTAGAAGAGAGAAAAAATAGACAGAAAAAATATGATGAAAGATATACACAGATGATAAAAGACGGAACTCTTTTGATAGATACTGAGGGCGAAAAAGTAGGACAGATAAACGGACTTACAGTAATGAGCATTGGTGACTATTCTTTTGGAAAACCTGTAAGGATTACTGCTAATACTTATACAGGAAAAAAAGGAATAATAGATGTAGAAAGAGAGGTTGAACTTTCAGGCTCTTCTCATTCAAAAGGTATATTAATATTAACAGGATACTTAGGAGAAAAATTTGCAAAAGATATGCCGCTTTCACTTACCGCAAGCATATGTTTCGAACAGTTATATAATGGTGTGGATGGAGATAGTGCATCTAGTACAGAACTTTATGCCTTACTTTCAAATTTATCAGGTATTCCAATAAGTCAAGGAATTGCAGTAACCGGGTCTGTAAACCAAAAGGGAGAAATTCAAGCGATTGGTGGAGTAAATGAAAAAATCGAAGGCTTTTTTGAAATCTGCAAGTTAAAAGGGCTTACAGGAAATCAAGGAGTTTTAATTCCTAAACAAAATATTCAAAATTTAAATTTGGATGATGAAGTTGTAAAAGCTGTAAAAAATGGGAAGTTCCATATTTATGCTGTATCTACAATTGATGAAGGAATTGAAATTCTAACAGGTGTTCCAGCAGGAAAGAAAGATATTCCAGGAACAATAAATGCAATGGTATATGAAAAATTAAAAGAATATGCAAAAGCGAGTAAAGATGAATAAAATTATAAGAGTTTGACTTTTTAGTTAAACTCTTTTGTTATTTAATAGTGAAAATCAAGTTTTTCCTATTAAATAACAGCATTGCACACAATTTTACATTTGTAAAATTGGCACACGAACAAAGACGCGGGCGGTAAAAATTTAAAATAATAAAAAAATTAAAAAGCCCGCTTTTGTTCTTAACAATATATAAATCTCAATAATAAAAATTCAAAAAAATTAATATTTTATTAAATTTTTATTTGAAAAAGGTTGGCTTATGTGATACAATGCATTAAGAAAAAATATAAAAATTTACATAAAATAATAATAAAGTAAGGAGACAAAAAAGTGGCAGAGTTAAAGTATAAAAAAGTATTACTAAAGCTTAGTGGAGAAGCACTTGCAGGAGAAGACAAAACAGGAATAAATCCTGAAGTGATGTCAGGAATTTGTGATGCAATAAAAGAAATACATGATTTAGGCGTTAAAATTTCTATTGTAGTTGGAGGAGGAAATTTCTGGAGAGGTAAATACGGAAAAGAAATGGTTAAAACAACAGCAGACTATATGGGAATGCTTGCAACCGTAATGAACGGATTGGCTCTTCAAGATGCAATTGAAAAAAGAGGGATTCCTGCTAGAGTTCAAACCGCAATAGAAATGAGACAAATTGCAGAACCATTTATTCAAAGAAGAGCAGAAAGACATTTAGAAAAAGATAGAGTAGTTATATTTTCTTGTGGCACAGGTCATCCATATTTTTCAACAGATACAGCAGCAGCATTAAGAGCAGCAGAGATGGATGTTGATGCAATTTTAGTAGCAAAGACAATTGATGGTGTTTATACAGCAGATCCAAAACTAGATAACGAAGCTAAAAAATATGATTTTATAACATATCAAGAAATATTAGAAAAAGACTTAAAAGTAATGGATTCAACTGCAATTTCGTTATGCAAAGATAATAAAATTCCATTAGTTGTTTTTGCAATGAATGATCCTAAAAATATTATAAGAGCAGTAAAAGGGGAAAACATAGGAACATATGTAGAATAACAAAAGCAAAGTAAAAGAATTAAAAGCAAATAAATATAATAAAAATGAAGGGAAGATAATAAAATGATAACAGAGAAAATGGAAAAAGTAATTGGCAATTTAGAACTAAATTATTCAGAAATAAGAGCAGGAAGAGCAAATCCAGCTATTTTAAACAGAGTAATGGTAGAATATTATGGAATACCAACACCTATAAATCAGGTGGCAAGTGTATCTGTACCAGAAGCAAGACTTATTGTAATTCAGCCATGGGATAGAACATTAGTTTCTGCAATAGAAAAAGCGATAGAAAAGGCAGATATAGGAATCCATCCAGTAAATGATGGGCAAGTAATACGCTTAGCATTTCCAGAACTTACAGAAGAAAGAAGAAAAGAAATAGTAAAAGACATAAAGAAAATGGCAGAAGAATCTAAAGTTGCAGTAAGAAATGTAAGAAGAGATGAAATGGACATTGCAAAAAGCAAGCTAAAAAATAAAGAAATTTCAGAAGATGAGGAAAAAGCAGAAGAAGATAGAATTCAAAAAGAAACAGATAAATATGTTGCAAAAATAGAAGAAATTTGTGATAAAAAAGAAAAAGAGATTATGTCAGTATAGAGAGGAAAATATATGAACGAAAAAGTAGGACCAAAACATATTGCAATAATAATGGATGGAAATAGAAGATGGGCAAGAGCACAAGGAATAGATAGTAAATTGGGACATAAAAAAGGTGCAGAAACATTGGAAGAAATTGCGAAATATTGTAACAAGATAGGAATAGAAGCACTTACAGTATATGCATTTTCAACAGAAAATTGGAAGAGAACAAAAGAAGAAGTAAGTGCAATAATATTACTACTTCAAATGTATTTAGATAAATTTTTGAAAAAAACAGATTTAGATAATATAAAAGTAAGAATTATTGGTGACAGAGAAAAAAATATGCCTCCAGAATTAGTAGATAAAATGATTAAAATGGAGGAAAAAACTAAAAATAATACAGGACTAAAACTTAACATTGCATTTAATTATGGAGGAAGAGCAGAGATTGTTTCTGCTGTAAAAAAGATTGCTGAGAAAATTGAAAATGGAGAATTAAAATCGGAAGATATTTCAGAAGATTTAATTGAGGAAAATCTATATACACATGGAATAAGTGATCCTGATTTAATAATAAGAACAAGTGGTGAAATAAGAACAAGCAATTTCTTACCATGGCAGGGAGTATATGCAGAGTATCTATTTTTAAATAAGTATTGGCCAGAATTTACTAGTGAAGATATTGATTCTGCCATAGAAGAATATTCAAAAAGACAAAGAAGAGTTGGAAAATAAATAATATTGTGGAGTACCACAAAGTGGAAGGAATAAAACTCATGGAAAAAGAAAAAATAACAAGAATATTAACAAGCGTAATAGGTTTACCATTTATAACAGCACTTTTAATATTTGCAAATACAACTGTTATGGACATTTTTACAGCTATAATAGCTTTAATTAGTATGTATGAATATTTTCATTGTTTTAAATCTACAAATAAGGCAAACCCATCAGAATTTTTAGGATATATACTATGCATATTAATTGCATTTACTCATATGGTAAAAGGTGAAATATTAATACAAATTATAGTATTACTTATACCTACTTGTATATTAATCTTATTTGTAGAGTTTATCTTATCAAACGGTAAGAAAACTGTAAAAGATATATCAATAACAATGCTAGGAATATGTTATATTCCTCTAATGCTTATATATTTATCATTTATAAGCAACATGAATTTAGGAACAGGGTTAACTGGAAGGATTTTAATATGGTTTGTACTAATAGCATCATGGGGAAGTGATGTATTTGCATACACAATAGGAAGACATTTTGGAAAACATAAACTTACTAAAATTAGTCCTAAAAAAACAGTAGAAGGTTCAATTGCTGGAATTATAGGAGCAACAGTATTAGGTATAATTTATGCAGTATTGTGTAATAATTTATGGGGAACACAAATAAACTATTTATTAATAGGTGTTATTGTAGCAGTTTTAAGTGTAGTAGGTCAAATAGGAGATTTAGCAGCATCTAGTATTAAAAGATATTGTGAAATAAAAGATTTTAGTGATTTACTTCCAGGACATGGGGGAATGCTAGATAGAATAGACAGTATAATATTTGTATTGCCATTTGCATTTATGCTACTAAACTTATTATAAGATATAAAGTTTAGCATTATTAACTTGAAAGGAAAATAAAAATTGGGTTTTATATTAACTGCAATAAAGATTATATTTTTACTAGGTTTTCTAATCATTATACATGAAGGAGGACATTTCCTTGTAGCTAAGTTGTGTAAGGTTAGAGTAAATGAATTTGCTATTGGATTTGGACCTAAGATTTGGTCTAAGCAAGGTAAAGAAACTAGATATGAACTAAGGCTAATACCATTTGGTGGTTTTGTAAATATGGAAGGTGAAGAAGAGCGTTCTGACGCAGAAGGCTCTTTTAGTAAAGCCAGTAAGAAAAAAAGATTTGCAATAATTGTAGCAGGAGCATTAGTAAATATCATTTTTGGACTTATTGCATATATTGTTATAATAGCAGTAAAATATTATTCTGCAATTGAGCAAGATGTATTTTCAGCTATTGCTTATGGAATAAATAGCGTTTGGGGTCTGATTTATGCAATGTTTGATAGCATTGTACAATTATTTACAGGAAAAGTGTCTTTAAATGAAATGGTGGGTCCAGTTGGCATATCACAGATGGTATCACAAACAAGTGGAGTTCTTCAATTTGTATATTTATTAGCAATAATTTCAATATCATTGGGAGTTACAAATTTATTACCGTTTGTACCTCTTGATGGAGGAAAAGCACTTCTAATAATTATAGAAGCTATAAGGAAAAAGCCTTTAAAAGAAGAAACAGAAATGAAGCTACAATCATTAGGATTTTTTCTATTAATAGTATTATCTGTAATTATCGCATGGAATGACATTCTTAGATTATAAAGCAAGTTAAAAATAAAGAGGTAAAGTATGGAACAAGCAAAGACAGAATTAAAAAGAATAAAAAATGTATTTAGTGATTATAGCTCGAATAGTTTTTCTTTTGCAGATGCAGAAATTCTAAATGTAAACCTATATAGAAAAACTAATAGATTGGAAATGTTTTTAAAAACAAATGACTATGTTAATATTTCTGAAATTTCTAATTTTGAAAAATATGCAGTAAAGAGATTTAATGTAGCAGGAGTCGAAATAAAAATAAATTCAGATGTAGAAGCTAAGCCTCCAATACAAGAAGATTGGACTAATATAATTACATACTTTGGAAATAAAAATCCACTTGCAAGAGCGTTTTTGAAAAATAGTCAAGTCGATTTTGATAATAGTATAAATATTCATATAAAAGTAAAAGGCAAGGATATGCTAGAAAAGCAGGGAGTTAATTCTAAAATTTCAGAATATATAAAAGACATTTATGGAAAAGGATATAAAGTAAACTTTATAGAAGACAATACTGCTGAATATGAAAAGACTCTTAAAGAGAAAAATCAAAGCATAATTCAAAACTTTGCAAAAGAAGCGGCAAAAAGTCAAGAAGTAGGAGTAGCAGAGAATAAGACAGCAGAAGTAAAAGAGAAGAAAGAATATAGTAATAAACCTAAAAATGAAACTAATAATAAAAAAGTAGAGGAAATAAAAAATAAAGAGCTACCAAAAGAAGAAGTTTTAGAAGAGAATAGTCCTATTATTTATGGTAGAAACATGAATATAAGGGAAGAACCAATGAAAATAATTGATATATCAATAGATACATCAGATGTACAAATAATTGGAGAAATTGTAAATGTTCCAGACCCAACTGAACTTAAAAAAACAGGAAAGTTTTTATTTTCATTTGATGTATATGATGGAACTAGTACAATAACTTGTAAAATTTTTGTACTTCCAGAGAAGAAAAAGCAAGTAGCAAGTAAATTAAAGGTTGGACAAGGTGTTAGAGTTGGAGGAAGAGCAGCATTTGATAATTTTGCTAAAGAAATAACCATAATAGGAAATACTGTTATTGAAGGAGAACCACTTAAAAAAGTATCAAGACAAGATAATGCTGAAGTTAAAAGAGTAGAACTTCATATGCATACTCAAATGAGTCAAATGGATGCGGTAACACCAGTAAAAGATTTAATAAAAAGAGCAATGAAATGGGGAATGAAATCAATTGCGATAACAGACCATGGTGTTGTACAATCTTTCCCAGATGCACATAAAATGTTGGGTTATGATAACAAAGATATAAAAATAATTTATGGTGTAGAAGGATATTTAGTACCAGACAAAGACCCAATAGTTAGTAAAGGAAGAGGCCAAACTTTAGACGATACAACATATTGTGTATTTGACTTAGAAACAACAGGTATATCTTTTAGAACAGAAAAGATAACAGAAATAGGAATTATGAAGGTAAGAAATGGTGAAGTTATAGATACATTCGAAACATTCGTAAATCCAGAAAAGCCAATTCCTATGAGAGTTCAAGAGATAACAAACATAACTGATGATATGGTAAAAGATGCTCCAACAATAGAAGAACTAATGCCGAAAGTTTTAGAGTTTTTTGGAGATTCAGTTTTAGTTGCACATAATGCAGATTTTGACACAAGTTTTATAAAATATAATTGTGAAAAACTTGGCCTAAAATTTGATAATACATATTTAGATACATTAAGACTAGCGAAAGATTTATTTCCAGAATTTAAGAAATATAAATTGGGAATTATTGCAGAAAACTTGGGAATTAAAGTAGAAGTTGCACATAGAGCGTTAGATGATGTAGATACAACTGTAAAAGTATTTAATGTAATGCTTCAAATGTTAAGAGATAAAGGTATAAAAACATTAGAAGAAATGGACAAAGAAGAAGGTGGAAAAGCTAATTATAAAAAGTTAAAGAGTTACCATACAATAATCTTAGCTAAAGATTATGTTGGACTAAGAAATTTATATAGGTTAGTTTCGCTTTCAAATATACACTATTTTTATAAAAGACCACTAATACTAAAGTCTTTGTTTAAAAAGTATTCAGAAGGACTAATAATGGGGTCGGCGTGTGACCAAGGAGAACTATATCAGGCAATATTAAATGGAAAATCGGATGAAGAGATAGAACAAATAGCAAAAGATTATGATTATTTAGAAATTCAACCAATTGGAAATGATGAATACTTAGTAAGAAACGGAACAGTTCAAAGTGACGAAGATTTACGAAACATCGTAAGAAAAATTGTGGATTTAGGAGAAAAACTAAACAAACCTGTTTGTGCAACTTGTGATGTTCATTTTATGGATCCACAAGATGAAATATACAGAAGAATTCTGCAAGCAGGACAAGGTTATGATGATGCAGATATGCAAGCACCATTATATTTAAGGACAACAGAAGAGATGCTTAAAGAATTTGAATACTTAGGAAAAGAAAAGGCATATGAAGTTGTTGTAACAAATACAAATAAAATCTCAGATATGTGTGAAAGGATAAGTCCTATTTCACCAGAAAAATGTCCGCCTCATATACCAGGATGTGAAGAAACAATTAAAGAAATAGGATATGGAAGAGCACATGAACTATATGGAGAAAAATTACCACAAATAGTTCAAGAAAGATTAGACAAAGAACTAGACTCAATTATAAAAAATGGTTTCTCAGTTATGTACATAATTGCTCAAAAATTAGTTTGGAAGTCAAATGAAGATGGATATATAGTAGGTTCAAGAGGTTCAGTAGGGTCTTCATTTGCTGCTAATATGACAGGAATAACAGAAGTAAACTCACTGCCACCACATTACAGATGCCCAAATTGCAAGTATTCGGATTTTACAGACTATGGTGTAAAAAATGGATTTGACTTACCAGATAAAAACTGTCCTAATTGTGGGCATCCCTTAGCAAAAGACGGAATGGACATACCATTTGAAACTTTCCTTGGATTTAATGGTGATAAAGAACCAGATATTGACTTAAACTTTTCGGGAGAATATCAGGCAAAAGCTCATAAATATACAGAAGTTATATTTGGAAAAGGCACTACATTTAAAGCAGGAACAGTTGGCACAGTTGCAGACAAAACTGCATTTGGATATGTAAAAAAGTATTATGAAGAAAGGGGTGTTCCTGTAAGTAATGCAGAAGTTGCAAGAGAGGCAAAAGGATGTACAGGAATAAAGAGAACAACAGGTCAGCATCCAGGAGGAATTATTGTTGTTCCAAAAGGAAGAGAAATATATGAATTTACACCTGTGCAGCATCCAGCAGATGACCCTGAATCAGACATAATAACAACCCACTTTGATTACCACTCAATAGACCAAAACCTATTAAAACTAGATATACTAGGACATGATGATCCTACTGTTATACGTATGTTATATGATTTAACAGGACTTGACCCAACAAAGGTTCCACTTGACGATAAAGCAACAATGTCGATATATTCTTCAACAGAAGCATTAGGTGTAACACCAGAGCAAATTCATTCAGAAGTAGGAACATTTGGAATTCCTGAATCAGGTACAAAATTTGTAAGAGGAATGCTTAAAGATACAAAGCCTACCACATTTGAAGAACTACTTAGAATATCAGGACTTTCACATGGTACTGATGTTTGGCTAGGGAATGCACAAGAACTTATTAATAATGGAACAGCTACATTAAGTGAAGTTATTTGTACACGTGACGATATAATGCTATATTTGATAAAACAAGGAATAGAGCCAAACACTTCATTTAAGATAATGGAGCTTGTGCGTAAAGGAAAAGTTGCAAAGGAACCAGAGAAATGGGCAAAATTTAAAGCAATAATGGAAGAAAATAATGTACCTAAATGGTATATAGACTCATGTAATAAAATAAAATATCTATTTCCTAAAGCCCATGCAGCAGCATATGTAACAAATGCATTTAGAATCGCTTGGTATAAAGTTCATATTCCAAAAGCATATTACTGTGCATATTTTTCTATAAGAGCAGATGCGTTTGACAGTGAAATAATGTGTAATGGAAAAGAAAAAGTAAAAAATGAAATGAAAAGAATAGAACTCTTAGGACAAGCAGCAACGCAAAAAGAAGGCGCAGAATATGAAACATTAGAAATTGTAAATGAAATGTATGAAAGAGGAATAGGATTTCTTCCAATAGACCTGTATAAATCAGATGCAACTAGGTTTAAAATGGAAGATGAAGGAATAAGACCACCATTAAATAGTATACCAGGCTTTGGAACAGTTGCAGCACAAGGGATAGAAGAAGCAAGAAAAGATGGAGAATTTATGTCAATAAATGACCTGAAATTAAGAGCAAAACTGGGAAAGAGTGGAATTGAATTACTTCAAAATGCAGGTTGCTTAAAAGGAATGAGCGAAAGTAATCAAATGAGTTTATTTTAAAATATATTAGGAAGACTAAAAGCTTTCTAATAAAATAAAAATGTGAGGAAAAATATATGTGGTTTAATATTATAATAGGGTATTTAATAATAATAAATATAGTTACAATGATACTAATGTACTGTGATATGAAAAAATTTATAAAAATAAAATCAAACAATATGAATATGATATACTTAATTTTATCAATCATAGGTGGATTTGTTGGTGTCCTTGTAACATCTCAAATGTTTGGATTTAAAAGAGATGAAAAAATTATAAAAAAATGGATTCCAATAATTGTATTTTTAGAAGTAGCAATAGGACTGACTATTTTTGCCAAAATACAAGGAATAATTTAATTTTAAAATATTGTTAAAAGTCCTTGACTTTTAATAATCGGATGTACTAAAATATAACTAGTAGAAAATAAAATACCAATTTACGTAACATAAAACAAAGGAGGTACGTTTTACAATGCCTAGACGTGGGATAGTAAACGTGAGAATGGTAATCACGGAAGAAAAAATTTTATCAAATATAGAAAAGGTTCAAAGATTAATTAATCCAAATAGCAAAAAGCAAATAATAGAATTAGATGACAACTCATATTTTAAGGATTTAGTAGAATCAATAAAAACCTATTTAGTAGAGTACCCAAAAAAGAAAAACTTTCCAAAAAGTGTTTATGATGCTGCGTACGAATTAGTAGAATATGCAACTAATCAATTTGAAGAAAATACAAAGCAAATTGAAGAGTTAATAAAACAAAGAGAAAATAATATAAAATTAGCTGCTATTTTAAAACAAACTTTAGCAATAGTTGAAGCAAAAGATGAAGAATGGAAAAAGACAGTGCAGAATATCCAAAAAGACTTTGCAGAAGATGTATTAGAAGCTTTGCAAGTAGTTGGTAGAGCACATGGAGAAACATCAGAAAACTATCAAGATGCTATAAAACTAATAAATGCAAGAATTGCAAACTTAGAATCGAATTTACATATAGAAATAGATATGGAAAGAGTTGAAGATAGATCAAAAGCACTTAGCTATATAGGAATAGAAATAGCAGATGCATTAAAACTAATTCCTACACCAGTTGCAGAGCCACCAAAAGTAGTTACACAAAATATAGATGAGCAAAAAACAAATGCAAAAGTTGAAGAAATAGTTGAAGACACTGTTATAACAGATAATGTGATGTCAGGAAATAAAGTAAATGTAATAGCTAAAGAAGAACTAGTTCAAAATGTTAATGTAGCAAATGTTGCAAATACAGCAAATACTACTGAACAAAAGCCTAAGAAAGCAAAATCTTCTTTGTGGAATAAAATTAAAAATAGCAAAATTGTTAGAGCAGTAAAATATGCATTCAAAATAAAAGTAGTACTTCAATTACCAGAAGCAATGCTACCAGAAGGAAATTCTAATGGAGAAAATAAATAAAAGGTTAATATAAAAACTATATAAATAATTTATAAATTGTATAGGAAAAAAATAAAAAAATCCTATACAATTTATAAAAAATGTAATGTTACAATTGATGTGAAACAAAAATAGAATAGAAAAAAAGTGATT
>USTA01000009.1 GCA_900557475.1 uncultured Clostridium sp.
TATATCCAAAATCTTTTAATTTTGAAATATTGTTTTGAACTATTGAGTTGTTTGTTGATTTTCCTATAAATCCTGCTACTGCATTTGTTCCATTTATAGTTGCACTACTGAAACTTTTTGTAACAGAGGAATTTGTTAATAATCCTATTAGCCCTCCAACATTAGTATTTCCTTGTACATTTCCTATTGAATATGAATTTAAAATTATTGCTCTATTGTATGCTTCTCCAACTAATCCTCCTATTGCATTTCCTTTTGATGTTACCTTTCCATTTGCTGAGCTTTCTTGTATTTGACTTTGTCCAACATATCCTGCAATCATACCAACTCTACTACTTCCAGATGTTATAGCATCTGTTATATGTGTATTTGTAACAAAAGAATTCGTCATACTTCCAATTAGTCCACCAATTTGTTTATTAGTTGATGAAACTTCTATTTTCTTTCCTATTACATTTTCAATTTCACTATATTCTGCTTTTCTTGCTAATGCTCCTACATCTGCTAAAGCATTAGTAATTTTGGTGTTTTCTAATTTTAAGTTTGAAATATGTGCAAGTTTTAATGAATCGAAAATTGGTAATGTATTTCCTGTTATTTTATGTCCTTGTCCATCTAGTTTTCCTACAAAAGTTCCATCTATTATAGCCTTTTCTCCTGTTAGAGATGATAGATCTATGTCATTATCTAATACATAATATCCTGATGAATTTTCTGTTAGTTTTTCTTTAAATTCTTTTGCTGATTTTATATGCACTTTATTTGCTTCATTTTCACCATTTAATACCTCTTGTCTAAAATCATCTGTTATACATTTTACATAGTGATAATTTCTTCTTCTAACATTTGTACTATTTGTTACATTTCTGTCTCCATTTTGTGCATCTATTTTTAGAGCATTTATATATACTTTCATTAATTCATCAGCATTCACATATGTTACTTTATTCCAGCTATCTTCCATTAGTTTATAACGTTCTTGTTTAAATTTTTGCCATGTCATAGTATCATCATTTGTAACTTTTTTGATAGCATCTAAGTCATTTTTACTTTTTCCGCTATAATAAGTAACATATCCGCCGTCATATCCACCTATCCCAAGCATTTGCCAAGCAGTATATTTAAATCCGTATGTATGTGTTCTTCCATTTTCATTATATGGTTGATACCATCTTCTTATGTACATTCCTTCTGAACCATAAGCTCCGTCTGCTGTTTGTGTTGTATTTCCTGTTACGCCTGGCTTAATAGTAATTTGATTGCTCCATAAGTCATTTACTGTTTGTAATTTCATTTTTTCAAATTCTTCTTTTGAAAGTGTTTTCCATCCTACTGTCGAATAATCTTTTGGTGCATTTGGATAATAAATTTGTACTGCTACTTTTGATTGTTCTTCTGGTGTTAATTCTAAAAACGCCTTTGCCTCTACATAATCTAAGAAGTCAATTGTTTCGAACATTCTTCTATAATAACTCTCAATTTTTTCTTTAGAGTTAATTCTTTCTGGCGATAGATTTGTTGTTACTAATTGGCCCTTGTTGTAATTATAACTTAAGTTAAAGTTTACATCACCATCTCCTGCTCCTTGAGATGTATTTCCATCTGTATAGTCCTCTGATCCACTTATTCCGTCAGATGATGCTCCTCCACCTATTGGTCTAAATCCATTATTTTTAAAGAATAATCTAGCTGTTTGATTATGCCCTGTTTCATGTGTCCAAGTAGAATAACTATCTAGTGCATGATTTACTACAAAATATATTCTTTGACTTCCTGCATATGCTCCTACTCCACCTATCATAGACCATTCATTTAATATCTCATTAAAATTCTTGTGAAATAAATCATTGGCTTTTGCATTAAATTGCTCTCCTAATCCTGGTAAGAATCTAGTATCTATAGCTATATCACATATATTGTTAAAATATTTGCTTTCTATAAATCCTGCTGCTGTTCCATAGAATGTCGCTACTTGGTTTGCAAAGTTTTGCATTTTATTTAGTAATGTTTGTTGTTGTGTTTTATTTGTAGGGTCTGTTATATATACTCTTTGTGATCCCACAAAAAATACTGTTGGTGTTGATATCATATATCCAGCATTTTCTGGTAATGTTAAAAGTGCTAACATATATTCTGGTCTCTTTTTTAGTTGTGTCCAAGCTCTATAATCAATGTCGCTTTCTTCATGCCCCTTTGCTTGAACTTCTACTAATGGTCCTTTGAAGTTTTCTGTAAACCAATCATTTGGATTTTTATTATCTGTTAAAATTTTAATATTATATTCGATAAAGTCTCCTATTTGTGATATTCCAAATCTATGTGCTAAAGTATCTCTATAATATTGGTAATTTACATGGCTATTTTTCCATCTACTATTCCAAAAGTCTGATATTAAGTCACTTATCTTTATATTTTCTCTGTATAATTCTCCCTTGAATAACATAATGTCTGAAAGGTTTGCTCCATCCATATTTATTCCATAGAAACGAGAATAATAATTATATGCAAATAAAATTTTTTTCATTTCATTATTGTTAAGTTTATTTTTTACTATTGTGTTTAGTATTTCATTTTCCATTGTTATACTATATCCACTTGCACTAGATAAATGTTTGTAAATAAAATTATCCGCATTTTCTTTTT
The DNA here is from genome assembly GCA_900557475.1 of uncultured Clostridium sp. GTDB lineage: Bacteria > Bacillota > Clostridia > TANB77 > CAG-508 > CAG-793. Next base: position 2,644 of record USTA01000009.1, read on the forward strand.
TTCTTACTACTTCATTAAAATGTACTTTATATGCTGGATGACCTCTGTCAAGAGAAAGCATTCCTTGCAGGTCTTTTTCATATTCTAAACTTTGTATATAATTGCTTAATTCTCTTACAATTGTTGCATCTTGTTTTATAATATATTTATCAAAGTTATAATCAACATTTAGTTCATTAATATTATAGTTTGCTATATTGCCATAAGTGTCTTTAAATTTCAAATTGTATTTTTTAGTTGTATTATCATCAAATACTACTTTTATATAACTTAGGTTTTTATAATTTTCATTTGTAGTAGCAACTACTAGTTTTCCTTTATTATCATAAGCTAAAATTGTTTTAATTAATTCTTTATTTAAGATATCATCTTCACTAATTTTTGTTCCATCTAATACTAAATATTTTGCATCATAAAATGGCATTAATTTATACAAGTTACTATATAAAATTTCCTTATTTTTATTATATTCTGTCATTTTTTCTAGTCTTGCTTTGTATGGAATATATATTTCATTTTCTTGTTTTTGTTCTTCTTTTACATTGTTTGGATCTGCATTATTTAATGTTGGTAGTTTGTCATAACTACATCCATTTAAATTCCATATGTTTTCATCAAACTCAGCCTCTTTTTTACAAAAATCTTCGTCAAAATCATCTTTAGATATTTTCTTAATTTGCATACTGTTGTTGTCTTTTAATGTTGATTCTTCCATTGCATAGTTTTTAGTAAACATATTTAATGTAGCACTTGTTCCATATAATTTATATGAATTTCTTCCTGTTGCAAAGCTTATATTTTGTTTTAAATTAATTTGACCAGCATCTTTTGCAAATCCTACGATACCACCTATTCCATTTGGACCATCTGATGAATCTATATTTACTTTTGCTATACAATTTTTTATATAGCTTGTGTCTGGTACATATTTTTCTACAAGACCTGCTATTCCGCCCATTTCTTTTCTTCCTGAAATTGAACCAGTTACATATGAATTTTCTATTGTAGATGTATTAATATATCCTGTAATTCCTCCAATTGCACTTACAAGCCAATTTTGTGGTCCTGTTATAGTAAGCCCTGTTACACTACATTCTTTAATTGTACTTTCTGTAAGTTTTCCAGTGATTCCACCATAGTATGAATATTTTACTGATGTTGTAATCGTCATATTTTTTACATGAACATTGCTTATAGTAGTATTATTTCCCGTTTCATTTGAAAGAACTCCTCTTCCTGTAACATTATCTGTATTTGATAAATGCACATTTTCTAATACTAAATCTTTAATATTAGCTCTTGATACATAGTCAAAGATTGGTTTAGATAAGTTATATATTTTGTGTCCATTTCCATTTAATGTTCCTGTAAATGTTATGTCTGCTCCTACCAAAGATCTGTGATCTCCTGTAATTGTTGATGCATCATAATCTTTGGTTAATTCATATGTTCCATTTGGATTTTCTTTCATTCTCTTTATCAAACTTGCTAGTGAATTATTTGTAGCTTTATTATTTTCTACTGTTCCATAATCTACTTCTAATTTATTCTGCTTCATATTATTTTCATATTGCACTACATTTTCATATTCTAATTCAAGCTTTAATATATTGTTTTCTACTCTATATCCTTTTAATGGTGCATAGAAAGCTGGAATATCTTTCATTTCAACTTTTACCAAAAATTGAGACGCGTTTTCTAATTCGTAAGTATATAGGCTTGTTACCTCTTCTATTTTTTCCCCATTTTTTCTGTATAGATATACATCTAATACATCTTTCATTTCTATCTTACGCGTTGTAAATTCCATTTCATCTTCTAGTAGAATTTGAGCTTTGTATAGATTATTTTCATCTGTTCCTAAATTATAATCTGCGACTACTTTAATATAGTAATATTCACTATCTGTTTTATCAAAGATTATTTCATTATTATTAGATTGTAAATCTTGAATCTTTATTTCTTTTTTGCTTTGGTCTGTAATAATAATTTTTCCACTAACTAAAGTTTGTTCATTATCAATTAAAGTAAAGCCTGCTTTTATTTTGTTTTTATTTTCTGTATCTTCATTATATGAAAAATCTTCTATTGTAGGTTTTTCCTTTAGAATTTCTATCTCTATTTTTGTTTCACTTGAAAGTTCTAATGCTACTCCATTTGATAAAATCACTTTTTCTATTTTTATTTCTTGTTTTCCACTTACATCATATCCTACTAATGTAACTGTATACTTATCTGTACCTGTTTTTCTTGTTACTTTATATGGATTTCCATTTATTATTACATCTTCTGGTATAAAGATAGATGCATTAGTACTTGAAAAACTAAAAATTATTTCTTCATTTTTATTAAAATATATTGTTTCTTTGTTTTTGTTTGCTGTTTTTAAATTACTTACTTGTAATTTGTAATCATGCACTAATATAATTGGTATCTCTTCTATTAGTTGGTCTTTTACCTCATGGTCTTCTGCTTCTACAAATCTATTATATGTAGCAAGAACTTTTGCTGTATATAACACATCTTCTTCTACATAGTCAAAAGTAACAATTCCTTTTCCGTTTTCATCTTTTATTATTTCTTTTTCTTCTACAATTTGTTCTTTATTTAATAATTGTACTTTTCCACTTATGTAGCTATTGTCTGCATCATTTATTGTGAAATTTAAAGTAACTTCATGTTTTCCTAAGCTATCTTCTTGACTTACATCACTAATTGTTGGTATATCTTTTAAAACATTTACTTGTAATGTATTAGTAACACTTGCTTCTATACCGTCTTCAAATATTAATTTTGTAGTTTCTAAATTTAATAGTTTAGCTACACTTCCTACTGGAATTGTAATTTTATATTTTCCATTAGATATCTTTATTGCTTTATAATTTACGCTATTTACTCGAATTTTTTCTATATTTTGCTTGCTATTTGTTTCTATTTCATATGTAATATTTATTGATTCATTTTTTTCTACTTCTGTTTTATTTATTTCTGTTTGTTTTGTATTTGCATATATAATTGCTGATACTTCCTGCATTAATATTACTTTATTTTTATTTATTTCTGTATCTGTCGCCCTATAACTTGCAATTACTTCTACTATATATTTTGTTGTTGCTTTTGTTTCTAATATTGTTTCTATTTTTCCATTTTTAATCTCATCTTTGCTTAAATCTTTGCTTTGGATTATATTCTTGTTCTCGTCATAAAGCACAACTTTTGCACTTTCTATTGTTTTTCCTTGGTCTATAATATCAAATTTAATTTTAATATTTTTTTCTAATATATTTTCCTGGGCTTCAAAATTACTTATGCTTGGTTTTTGTTCTTCTATTCTAACTTGGATACTATTGTTTTTATCTAAAATAATTTCTTTTCCATTTCCAAGTTTTACTTTTTCTATTGTAATTAATTGATTTCCTAAACTTTCAATTCCATCTATTGTTGCAACAAAGTGATTATCTTTTTCTTCTACTTGATATTCCTTCCCATTAATTGTTACAACAGTTGGTTTAAATGTATTGTTATTAGTCTCTTCAAATGCTGCATTTGTACTGTCAAAAGAAACTTGTATTGGCTCTTTTTTTATAAAAGTTGTATTTTCTACATCGTTCTTCAATGTTTTTAGATTAGATATTTTTAGTTTATAATCTAAATTTACAGTAAATTCTTTTGAATAGAAAATAGTTTCTCCTTGATGCTCATTTCCTGTTAATTGCTCTGGAGCTAAATTATAATTTATTTCTATTTCAACTATATAAGTTTTACCTTCTTTCACAGGTATTTCTTGTTTGTTATTTCCTACTTTTATAGGAGTTTCTACTAAAATCTTATTTTCTGCCTTCTCATAAGCTGTAAATTGGGCAGAAATAATACTATTTTCTGTATCTACTAATGAAAAACTGACATTGGCTTTTCCTTCAAATGTTTCTTCTAATTTATAAGATTTTTCATCCATAAATGGTTTATCTTTTAAGACGCAAGCAGAAAAATTATAATCTATTTTTACTTCTTCATCTGTTGAAAGTATTACTTTTGAAAATTTGAATTCTTTTTTCTCCGCTATATTTCCTACATTTAATTTTACTTTATACTCATTTCCTATTTCATTTGTTTTTTCCGCATTATATTCTGCACCATTTATTATTACTTTTTTAATTGATACATCTTCATAGTTTATTTTTCCTATAAATGAGATTTCTATTTCTTGATTCTTACTTGGGTAATAATTTTCTGTGCTAATATTTTCTAGTTCTACTACATATTCTCTTTTATTCTCTATCTTTTTAATTAAAATTGTTAAGTCTGTTACAGTTATTCTTTTATCATTATTTAAGTCTGCATTTTCTAATTTATCATCAGATAGTTTTTCAAGTCCTATTAGATGTTTTTCTACTAATTCAACATCTGTATAATTTATTAGCCCATCATCATTTACTTCTCCTTTTTGTACATTTTTCATAACTACACCATATGTAGTTCCTGCTATTTGTACAGTTAAGAATATTGCTAAAATAATAGTCATTAGTTTTTTATTTTTATTTTTCATTTTTTTATCTATTTTTTTATATTTTATGAAAAAATAGATTGTTATTAAAATTAATATTTCTATTGCAATAAAAATAAAGTTGTTTTCTCCTGTTTGAGGAATAGCTGTTGGTGGTACTTTATTATTTTCATTAGTACTTCCATTACCTTGTACATTATTGTTTTGATTTCCTCCACCTTGATTATTATTACTACCATTTTGATTTTCACCATCTTGGCTACTACTATTATCATTCTGGTTATTATTATTATTTTCATTGTCGTTATTTTGTTCTTCATTGTTATCTATAAAATCTCTAATTACATTTATATTTATATTAGATTTTTCTATTTCTATATCTTTTTTTCCCTCTGAAGTTGTTTGATTATTTATTCCTATAATTGTGTTCCCTGCACTTGCATTTTGCCTTACTTTTAATTTTATCTCTAGGAACTCTTCTGCCACTTTTGTTCCGGCTTTTTTTATTATAACAAATTCATTGTTAGCTTTATTGTATTCTAAATTAGACCAATAATTTTTAGTTTTAAAATTAGTTTCATCTATTTCAAAAAAGACATCTTTATCATAGTTAATTTGCCCTTTATAAGCATAAATCCCTTTTTCAATTTCTTTGAATTCATTTAATTTTAAATTAACTGTAATTTCTTCTTCATTTTCTGCTTTTATTTCATATTTATTAGCTGTTAGCTCTGTATTTAAGCTCACTCCTAAAACATTTGCCCCACTAAGCAATAGTATGAATACTATACTAGTTATAAATAATCTTTTTAGCTTCATTTTTATCCTATCCCCTTTCTTACTTTAGCTAAAATATTATAACATAATTTTTGATATTTTTCTACATTTCTTTGCAAAGATTTTTATCTTTTTTCTTACTTTTTATGGTAATTTTTCATACTTGTTTTTCTATCTGTTTTGCAAACTGTACTTAAACTATATGTTTTCAGGTCCTTTCCCTATCGCTCATTTGACTAATTATGTAAATTATGTTATACTTATACTGTAACTGTTAATTTTTACAATATAGGAGGATAAAAGATGATAGAAACAACATTAGAAAGAGAAAAACGGGCCGAAGCTATTGGTATTTTAGAAAATATCGGGAAAACGCTAACATCAAAATTTTATTATTCATTCAGAGACGGCAATACCGCAAAAATAGTAGGCTGGGGATTTACTCCTAGCTCGAAACCAGTATATTATATCCAGTTTCCTACCGGAGACTTTGATATAATACCTGTTGCCAAACGTTACGGAGATAGCAAATTTATGTTCGAAGGTCCTTTAGAGTCTTCAGTTAAAATTTGCAAGCGGAGACAACTGGCGGAGGAACGTTCCCTTCTACAATACATGGGAAAGAGTGTATTGTTTCAGACAGTTTCTGCATTTAGACCTGGCGAAACTGCCGAAATCATCGGCTGGGGATTTAGTGAAAACTATGAAATCCCTTTACTACTAATCAGGTTTAAAAATTCAGAATGTTATAGTGGGAATGCCCATGACATTTTGAAAATGTTGATTTAACATTTTATCCATTTGAGCTCGCACTAGCGAGTTTACCCCCTATTACAGTCTTTAGGACCATAATAGGGGGATTTATTAATTTTTTATAATTTAAAACTACGCTTTTACAAAAAATCTAAGAACTTATCTTTTTTTGTATGCCTAATCCATCTCCTACGCAAATTAATGTTTCAACTCTTTTATTTTTTCTTTTTTCGGCAATATTTACCTTTAAAGATTTTATAAAATTATCTCTTTCATCTTTTTGGTTTATAACTTTGGGTTCTTCTAACCTCTTTACTTTTTCTTCTTTAACAAATATATTTTTTATAAATATAATCATTTTTCTTATAATATTCATCTGTCTTGCTCCTTCCCTTCTACTATTTTACCAGAGCTTCTTGATAGTTCTGCTATTTCTTTAGTTTGTTTAGTAGCTTCCCATGGTCTAGCACCGATTATTTATTATTAAATCATAATCATAACATTCAAAACGTTTTGTAAACTCATTTTGCTCTATTTCTATAAATTGTCCCTCACTTTTATCTGCAAAATAAAATTTATTTTCTATTTCATCTGAGTCAATATATGCAAACATAACGGGTCTTTTATCTTTGTCGTTTCTTTCATATACCCTATTTACAACACACTTATTAAATTTCAAATTATCATTATCAAGCAATATATCGCTTAATATTCTCATACTAGAATTTTGGCATGTTACAAATTCAGGGCAAAATTCTTTTAATAGTGAAAATTGTTTAGAAATATTTTCTTCTGGTTTATTTGCATAGATTTTATGCATCTCTTCTGATTTGTCCAATAAGTGAACTATTGGAAATTGACCGTCCTTATCTGCTAACCCCACACTAGAAAATAGTTTTCTTAAACTTTCGTCATCTAAATTTAAAGTAGCATCTTGTAATTTTTCATCATTTTTATGACACTCAAGGTCTATTCCATCAATATTGATGTCTTTTTTCCTTGCTTCTTCATAGCTCATACAAAAATTATCTGGTCTTCCGCCAAATCTATTTGTTGTTAAATTCCATGTTGGGTCTAAAATCGTATTTCCTTTTACCGTTTCTCCATTTGCAAGTGGAAGTTCAATATCTTTAATTTTTAAAAATGCATGTCCTTTTCCACCAATTATTTCACTTTCTATACCAATTCTATCAAGCATATATTGTTCTACTTTTGCTATTCCATTGCAAACTCCATATCCAGAGCTTATTATTCTATATAAAGCTCTAGCATTTGCTCTATCAAACACTTCTGTATCAAAATCAGGACTATAACTTATTTTCTTTCCAATTACATTATCTATTATTGCTAGTTTTTGTGCTTTTGAATATTCTGGGTTTAACCCATCTATTACCGAGCTTATCCATTCTTCGGCTTCTTTATATTCTTTCCCAGTTTGAACATACTGCACTCCATTATCTAATGAGCTAATAACTCCTAATTCTGGACATATACTGCAAAGATTTAGCAAATAATATTTTTCCTCTTCCGAAATATTTTCTGGATTTACTGATATTAAATTATCTAACCCCGAATAATCCTCTAAATTTCTTTGCAAATCTAAAATAACCTTTCCAGTATATTCTTCCGTTTTAATATCAAGTGCTGACTTATATTCTTCTGGTAGATTACTTTTATCAAGGCTATCCTTAACATTTTGTTTTAATGTAGCTAGTATTTCTCTTTTCGCACCTAAAGATAAATCAATTTCTTCTAACTTCAATATAAATTCCTTTTGCATGCTTGCATCTAGTTCTCTTACAACTTCATATGGGTGAATATCATGTTCACTACAAAATTCTTTATATTGCACAAAAATGTCAATTATTTGACTAGTTTCAAATGATCTTATTATATTAATTTTATTGTTCTTAGAAAGATTTTTATCTTCTAACAACGTATTTAATTTACTTTCAGCATTAAGTGTATTTATAATATTTGTTTTTTCATAATCACTTAAATTATATATCTCTAGCATTTTTAATTTAGAATCATCACTTTGCAACATTTTTATTAATTCAGTAACATCATAATCTTGAAAGTGTAATTTATTTATAACTAGGTCTTTGTCCATAAGAATGTCTTTCCTTGCATTCTCTCCTATGCTAGAAATAATATTTCTCAATTCGTATCCAGGAATATTTTTCTTCTCTAAGAAATCTTCATTACGTAATATTTTTTCTTTTGCATTATCACTCATTCCCTTAATAATCTCAACTATTTCATAACTTGAAAATCCTTCTGTAAGCTCTTCATTTCTTATCATTTGTAATTTTATATCTTCATTCGAAACGTTTTTAATTACTTTTTGCCTTACCCTGTCACTACTTTTTATAAAATGTGGATATTCAAATATTCTCAATTTTTCTTCATCACTCAAAAAATCATTTATTAAATTTACTAATTCTTTTGCATTAAAATCATATTTAATTAAAGTTTCTCTACTTGCAAATACACTAAACTTGTTATCTGTTTGTTCTAATAGCTTTCTTAAATCTTGAGCGTTCATTACTCCTCCTCATTTGTAATTCTAGTATCCGTCTTTTATTCTATATAAATAATATCACACCAATTTGTAGTTTTCAATAAATATGCAAATTCAGTTTTAGATTTTTCAAAAGCTTAAAGAGTGTCATTTCTGACACTACTTTTTGCTCAAATTCGTTAATTATATACTTCTATTCTATATCCTACTTCAAAAGCTAAAACTGTTATTTCTTCTTGTATTTCACATAATACTCTATAATCTCCAATTCGGTATTTCCACTGCCAAATCTATTTTCTACTAATCCTTTGATATAAAAAAATCGGGGACAATGTCCCCTAAACTCCTTGCTTTTTCCATCTTAATGTTCTTACTTCAAAACATATCTGAATTACTTCATCTTTCTTATTTTTTAAAGTATCATCTACGACAGCAATCCATCCAAGTTTATCGTAGTATTCCAATGCTTCGTGAACTAAATGGTATCATCAGCAATAAACGTAGCCTTATTAACGATTTTATACATACAATATGGAAATCCGAAAATAGATAAGGAATAAAATAGCAACACATTCCACTATACACAAAAAAATAATCTCTTATTACATGAATCTAAAAACGAGTTCTGCCAATACACATATGTTAAGACACACCTATGCAACTCGTTGTATTGAGGCTGGTGTTCCTGCAGAAGTATTACAAAGATTGTTAGGACATAAAAATATTTCTATTACTATTAATACTTATACAACTATCTTCAATAAATTTAAAGAAAATGCATTAGAAAACTATATAAATTACATTAAAAATATCTAGTTGCATTAAAATTGCATTAGAAAAACCGTAGATTTATTGATATTTCAACGTTTCTACGGTTTAAAATTTGGTGGGTAGAGATGGATTCGAACCATCGTACCCTTTCGAGAACAGATTTACAGTCTGCCGCCTTTAGCCACTCGGCCATCTACCCATGATTAATATAAAAAATAAAATGGTGCGCCTTCAAGGATTCGAACCTTGGACCCACCGGTTATGAGCCGGTTGCTCTGACCAACTG
>USTA01000010.1 GCA_900557475.1 uncultured Clostridium sp.
TGGTGGTGGAAGAAAAAAGACTCAACCAAAACAGAAAGATCCAGCGGCAGGTGGTTCGGGTGCAGGAACTGGTAGCGGTGCAAACGGAGGAAGCGGCTCAGGTGGAAACTCAGGCAGTGGTTCTGGTTCAGGTAATGGAAGTAGTGCGGGAAACGGTTCAAGAGGTAGCTCGAATGCGGGAGCAGGAAGCGGTTCAGGCACTGGAGGAACATCAGATAATGGCAAAAAGCCAGGTCTTTTAAAAGAACTAGGTTCTATGGCAGGGCATGCAGCATTAGATATGGCAATAGGGGCTCCAAAAGCTGTCATAAAAGGAGTGGCAAAATTACCACTAGCTATGATGATGATGTCAGCAGGAGCAGCAACTGGAAACTTAACAAATGCTATTAATGGATTCAAATCAGGTAGCGGAATGACAGAAGATTTTATAAACAGACGTGCAGAAAAATGGCATGCATCAGATGTAGCAACAGATTATCAAAGAGCAATGGATAGTGGATTATATGCAGGAAAGTCAGATGCTGAAATAAGACAACGTACAAAGGATTTATTAGAAGGAGAGGCAGAACCTGTTTCAGATAAAGAAAGAGAATATTATTCAGCAATGGTAAAAACTAAGGACTACTATAAAGATAGAGGTTATAGTGAAGATGAAGCTATATCAAGAATTGATGAAGATATTGCAGGTTTCCAAAGTGGAACGTTAGGTGAAGTAACAGCAGAAAGAGTAGTATATAATCATGTAAGGAATAGTAAACCAGTAGTAGCAGCAGAGAAGGCATACTACAAAGGAAAAAATAAAATACAACAGGTACGAGAAGAAAGAGAGAAACAAAGAAACGGAAGTAGTGGAGAAGACAATAAATTTAGTGAATAATAAAAAAGGTAGGTGATATAGCAGTGGATGACGAAAACTCAAACGTAAGCACAGCAGGAGCAGATAAAGAAAAAAGAAAACAAAATAAACAAGGCAAAGAATCAAAAACTCAAAAAGCAGCAGGAGCAGCACAAAGTGTAGCTAAAAATAAAAAAGTACTTAAATTTATAATTGCTCATGCAGGAGTATTTATTACAATAGCAGTTATTCTACTTATTATATTGCTTATTATAGGATTTGTTGGATACTTTACTTCACTTCCTGGAATGTGGATTGAAAAAGTAAAAGAAGCGAGTGCAAATACATGGCAGAAAATTCAAGGTTGGATTTCAGGTGATAATGTTTCTGTAACGATTACAGATGACCAGCAAGTTCAGCTTGCACAGCATATTCACGAAATGGGATATGATATTGTAGGATACGGATTTGCAGACGCTCAATATGAACATAAGGTCGGAGAAGAAGATAGTGAGGAAAGAGAAGGTTTTGCACAAAATGGAAACATTATTACAATAGAAGGAAATGGTAAAACTGGAACTAATTATTTAAAAACATACATTGCTAAAAGTGAAGCAACATATTTTCCAACTACTTGGAGTTTAGAAAAATTCTTTGGTGGAGTAATTGGTATATTTGGGATAGGCGACGAAGAAGCTAACGTATTAAAATCAGAGGGAATGATAAACATAAATAATGAAGACGGTGTAAACATAGAAATAGACAGGGAAAATAGACTGCTTGCAATAAAACAAAATTTTAAGGCTACTTATTATTATGATATGTCAAACTGGACTTCAAGATATGGAAGACCACAAGAACTATTTTTAGCATTACATATAGCAACGATGATGCCAGACTTAACATATGATTTAGCAACAAAAAATGTATTTAATACAAAAGTAAATATAGAATTGCAGAAACTAAACGGAACTTTTGAAGTTAAACTAATAGGAGAAAATGGTTCACAAGTATTAGAAACTGACATTTTGAAATTGTTTTTATCAAAACTATGTCATTTTACTGATGAAGAAATTAGTAGATTTGAAGAAGCAGATAAATTATATGAGGCATTTGAAGCAGTACAAGATTTGCAAAAGCCATATTTAGACGGATACATTGGTGCACAAGATGGAGACATTATAAGAGATTGGGAACATAGTTATATAAATGGAATAGACGTAAGAAGTGTGGAAAATAAAGTTTTAGAAACTACATATACACCTCAAATAACTGTTAATAAAAAAAAGAGACATTCTATACTTTATGGTTATCACCAAGGAAAGATACCAGATGGCTTTGCACCGGATTCTAATGAATTAGATAGGAATTATTGGTATAAAACAGAAAGCGAAAAAATAGGAAGAATAACTAGATGTTATGATTTAAGTTCGGAAGGTGCAGAAGTTGAACGTGCGTTAGAGGGAACAGTTTTAGGAGACTTTTCGGCTGAGCAAGTAAAAGCATTATGGGAGCTTATGATAGAAGGAAAGAAAGTAGAAACAGTATATCTTCCAAGAATCGAAAACGTTGTAAAGCATTGGTTTTATAAGCCAATAGAGTTTAAATATGGACAAGCAAAAATGGCAAAAAAGACGGTTTCATATGGTGCAACAGGAGAAGATGATCCTTTAGCTAGCGTATCAGGATATACAATACAATTAGATCAAACTTTAGTATCTCCGAATAGCAAAGAAGGAATATTCTATCAACTTTGTGAACCAGAGTTAGATGGACCTAATGATGCAATAATAGCTTTATTTAAAGGAGGCTCTGGAGAAATAAGATATATGTACCGAGGAAAAGAGCAAAAGGTAGAATATGACCTACCTGGAAATTATTATAGATATGATGGAACAAGAGATAAAGCATTGAAAATTGCAAATGCAAAAGCACATGATGAAGGAAAAACTACCTATTCATTCCAAGGAGAAGAACGAACTACTATTGACCCATCAAATGAAGATATGAAAGTAGAAAAAGAAGAAGTTACTTTTTATAAGACAGATGCAGAAGGAAATAATATAAAAACAGATGCTCTAGCAGCACTTTCAATATTAGGAAATACTCATTCAGAAGAAGCAGAGTGGTCATATAGACTTTTAAAAGAATTACTGATTAAATTAGATTACTTTACTAGGGAAGACTTCCAAAAACCATTAAATCAAGTTTTATTATGGCCAATTGAAACAATAGGAACAACAGCAGTAGAAAAAGATGAAGATGGTTTGGCAAAGGGGCTATATAAGGATGATGATAAATATGGATTATTCTTAAAAGTAGAAGAGGCTTTTCAAACAGGTAATTCTGTGATTGCACCGGGGGATGCAGAAGTAATAAACGTATCTGGGGACAGCATAACACTTAAATTCAAATCTCTTTCAGATGCCACTGTTGAAAGACTAAAAACACAGTTTGGAACTGACTATAAAGAGCCAAAAAGAGACATAGTATTGGATATGACAATGACTATATCTGGAATAAAAGTATCAGCATCAGCAGGAAGTACAGTTACAGAGGGAGAGACTATAGGTCTTGCAGGAACAGATGACATAAGAATAGTAATGAACAACATAGATAAATCTAATGTCGATGATATAGAAACATACACATATCCTACATATGTTGGAACAGATCAGACATTAATTTATAATCATAATGGAAATATAGAACCACCACCATATGTACCAGATGGAGGCAATGAAGATACAGACGGAAATACAGATGGAAATGCAACACAAACAAATCCAGAATATCATGGGGAAAATTACTGTGTAGATATGTCTAAACCTGAGGCGTTGCCAAGCTTATCAGAAGCACAATTAAGGGAAATTGTAAGTAAATCTAGTATGAGTCAAAAGGCAAAAGAAAATATGAATAGTGTAATACCTGACTTGATTAGATATGAAGATGAATACAATGTAAATGCAGTATTCTTTATGGCAGTAGCAAGAGCGGAATCACAATGGGGAACTGCATGGGCAGCAATTGATAAATCTACATATAATTGGTGTAGTATAAAAGGTTCAAAAAATGGAGGATATGTAGATGGAAACGGAACAAGCTGGAATAAATATACAAGCTTTAGTGATGCAACAAAAGGTTTTTGTAATTTAATAGCAAATGGAAGCTATTATTACAATGCAGGAAGATATACTGTAACAGATATAGCACCAACATATTGTAATGCATCATGGGGCGTTTCTGTATGTACATACATAAAACAATTTTATAACTCAATAGGAATAGAGATAGAATCAGTTAATTGATAACGAACTATAAGGGAGAATATAGATGAAAAAATTCTTAATAGGAATAATAATTGCTTTAACTATCTTACTAATAGGACAACTTATATACTTTAACTTTAAAGACAGAAGCGAAAAAACAAGCAAAGTAGAAAATCAAGTATCACCAAATAAAGTAAACGAAATTGTGAATAGTAATAATATGGAAGACTCACAAGTTAAAGAAAACATGATAGTGCCAGAAGGATTAGAAAACTTAAGAAATAGTTATACTGGAAGTGTCAATTTAGACACTTTCCAGAAAGAACTATATGACTTTATAAATGTGAACTTAGAAAAAATTTATTCAAAAACAATAAGAAAAAGCAATAACAACATACTGCAAAAATACGACTTAAATAAAGAAGAAATAAATAAAATGTGTATTTATTCAGCAAAAGACTTTCTAGGAATTGCAACAGAAATATTTAATGTGGCACATATTGACGGAGTAAATTTTAAATCAGCAAGTATAGATATGGAAACATATAATGGAGACGACAGCCGGATATACAAGTTTTAAAGTTACATTTAAATATTCAAAAAATAACGAAATGAATATAAAAGTATATTTAAGTAATAATTCAGATACCGTTCCAAATATAAAATTAGGAACATATGAAGAAGGATAGAAAAATGAATCAGTATAAAAAAATAATATATTTAATACTTACAATAGTAATTTTAATTTTGGTAGCACTAAATATAAAAGTATTTTTAGATAACAATTTTGAAAAGAAAGCTGAAACAGGAAAAAATGAACAAAAAAATATTACTAGAAATTTAGTAAGTGCTGAAGAAGATGATGCAAATAGAAAAGATAAAATAGCTGGCTTAAATGAAATGCTTCGTATGCAAACATATTTTGGAGAATACATTTCATACATAGAAAGTCAAAATTATGAAGCGGCATATTCGCTTTTGTATGATAATTTTAAGCAGACATATTTTCCTACATTAGAACAGTTTGAAACATATGCAAAATCACATTATCCAGCAATGAGCACAATTGAATATACAAAAATAGACAGGGAAGGAAAATATTATGTTTTAACATACATAATGAGAGATACACTAAATAGTAATATTCAAGATAAGGAAAAAGAGAAAAGAGTTGTTATTATGGAAAATGACGTAGAAGATTTTAAAATTTCTTTTGATGTAGAAGAATAAAGTTTTTGGAAAGGAAAATGTTAAATGAAATTAAGTGCAAGAATACTTTTAGCAATCAGAAACTTTTTCAAGAAATACTGGGGAATAATAGTTGCAGTTTTAGTTATATGGGTAGGTCTATTTATATTCAATATGTATTTAAAAAACAAACCCAAAGAAATTGAATTAAGTAATACGTATGACCCAGATACCCCTGTTTTAGATAACAAAGAAAAAGTTCCAACAAAGGAAAGAGAAGAAGTAAATACATTAATAGATACATTCTTTAACTATTGTAATAATAAAGAATATGCAAATGCATATAATATGCTTACAGAAGACTGTAAAAGCTATTTATATAGTAATAGTGTAGGACAATTTAAAAATTATGTAGATGAAATATATAATACCAAAAAAATATACAATATTCAAAACTATTCGAACACAGATGATGCATATATTTACAATATAAGAATATTAGATGATATAATGTCAACTGGTACAACAGGTGGTTATGAGCCATATCAAGAAAAAATAGCTATTATAGAGGAAAATGAAACTAAAAAAATTACTAATCAAGGTTATATGGGAAAACATATATTTAAAAATGTAGTTGGTGAAGATGAATATTTAAAAGTTAAAATAATTTCCAAGAATATGAGTTATACAAGAGAAGAATATTATGTTGAAATAACAAATAAAACAGACGGATATATATCGATTGGAAATGGTGCGACAGCAAATGAAATAACAATAAATTTAGGAGACCAAAAAAGAAATGCGTTAGATATAATTAATAATAATGTATTCTTAAAACCGGGGAATACTAACACATACCATTTCATATTTGACAAATATTACGATGACGGAAAAGATCCAACTGAGCTAAACTTAAATTTAGTAAGAGTGTATGACAACAATGAAGAAAAGGCTTTAGCAGGTAAATCATCAGAGGCATTAAAAGCATATAGCATGAATATTCCGATAAACAATAAGTAATAAAAAATCGCTTAGGACATATAATGTCTTAGGTGATTTTTTATGAAAAGAGTATTAAGAAAATTAAAATGGCTAGTTGTGTTAGCAAGTATAATATTATTGTGCTTTATAAATACATGTAAAGCAGATGATGAACTAGAAGAATACAAAAATGTAATAGAAAAAGAAGAACAAAAAGTAATACAAGAAACAGCAAATTCAGAAACTAAACCAACAATAAATTCAAGAAGATATGTTATTTACGATAGATTGTCTGGAAAAGCATTATATGGAAAAGATGAGAATAAGCAAACTGCAATGGCATCTACCACTAAAATTCTTACATCATTAATTATAGTAGAAAACTGTGACTTAAAAGAAAGTGTTACAATAGATAAAAAGGCAGCAGCAGTGGGAGGTTCAAGGTTAGGATTAAAAGAAGGAGATAAAATAACAGTAAACGACCTTCTTTATGGACTTATGCTAAGGTCTGGAAATGATGCAGCAGTAGCCCTAGCTAGATACGTAGCAGGAAGTACAGACGAATTTGCAAGTTTAATGAATCATAAAGCAAAAGAATTGGGATTGAAAAGATCACACTTTGTAACTCCACATGGATTAGATAATGAAAAACATTATACAACAGCATATGAACTAGCAAAACTAACAGATTATGCTTTGAAAAATGAAACTATAAGAAAAATAGTAAATACGAAAGTAGCAAGTATTAAAATAAATGGGGATACTAGAGAAATAAGAAATACAAATGAACTTTTAGGAAACGTAGAAGGAGTATATGGTGTAAAAACAGGTTTTACTAATAATGCAGGAAGATGCCTAGTAACAGCAGTAAAAAGAGAAAATTTAGATTTGATAATAGTTGTTTTAGGTGCTGATACAAGGAAAGATAGAGCAAGAGATACTGTTAAACTAATAGAATATGCATGTAATAAATATGAAGTTTTAAATGTTGAAGAAGCAGTAGAAAAGGAATTTGAGCTTTGGAAGCAAATAAATCAAAATAGAATTTATATAAATAAAGCAGAAAATGGAATAGAACTGGAAATATCAGAACCGAAAATAAAAAAAGTTGCCACAGACAAAAATATAAAAATAGAAATAACAGCAGTAACATCTTTAGAAGCACCCATTAGTAGAGGTACTAGAATAGGAACTTTGATTGTGAAATTAGGCGATGAAATATTAGAAGAAATAGATATAAAAACGAGCTTAGATGTAAAAAGAAGGGATATATGGGATTATTTAAAAATATTTGCTAAAATTTATTCTGGAAAAATTAACATTATAAATTAAGCTGCAGCTATGAAAACAATTGCTAATAAAATTTTGATATAGTATAATAAAGAAACCTTGGTAATTAAACTTTTGAGTTTAATAATCAAGGTTTAAGAATACAATTTATTATTTTATTTTGCCACAGGCAATTTTAACTCCAGAATTACCGCTAGGCTGAGATACAAAATCATCTGGTAAATCATGAATAACAATTACTCTGCCAAGAATATCTGAAATAGTAAATTTATTTACTAAAACACTCATATATGCATATCCATTATTTTCAATTAAAGGGGGTAAATCTCCCATATGCAATGGATGAGGGCAATTTGTAGGATTTAAATGAGACTTTACATTGGCAAATTCGTCATTATCATTACCACTGCAAGATGTTCCTTCATGTATGTGGAAACCAAAAAATCGACCAGAGCAAGTATTAGAACTAGGTAAACCATTAATTTTAGCAGTTACTAAAACCCCTTGAGAACCTTCTTCTTTGAAGGTAACAAAGCCATCTATTGTTGGATAATACTTACTACCTGTTATATGTGCTGAGGCACTATTAGAAAACATATAAAAACCTCCAATTTTTTTATTATAGTAATATAATATTCAAATAAAGAATGAAATGTTAAATGAACTAAGAAAGGATAAAAAATTGAAAAGAAAAAAGAAAAACAAAATTAATAAAAAGATAGTAAAAAATATAGTCGCAATAGCTAGTTGTTTTATCTTATTCATATTAAGCTTAGTTTATGGAGAAGATGTATTAAATAAAGTAAATCCTGGTGAAAAAGCAAGCTTTGGTCCCAACTCGGCCGAAAATGTAAGTACGAATACAAAAAAATCAGAGAATGAATTTTCAGATTATAAATTAGAAAAAAATATCTCCAATATAAATATTAACAATATACCTGAATATACAGGAAGAATTTATGTCCCAATAAATAATAATGTCCCCAATTTTAAAGAAGAGGAATTATGCACAGAGCCATTTGAGAAATATAGTGAATTAGATAAGCTTGGTAGATGCCAAGTAGCCTATGCAAACATATGCAAAGAACTAATGCCTAAAAAACAAAGAGAAGATATTGGAGATGTAAAACCAAGTGGATGGAAACAAGCTAAATACGATGGTGAGTACTTATATAATAGATGTCATTTAATAGGTCATCAGCTAGCAGGAGAAAATGCTAATGAACTAAACTTAATTACAGGAACAAGATATTTTAATGTATCAGGAATGCTTATATTTGAAAATAAAGTAGCTGAATATATTGATGAAAATCCAAATAATCATGTATTATACAGGATAAGACCAATATTTAAAGAAAATAATTTAGTAGCAAGTGGGGTGCAAATGGAAGGGTATTCAGTAGAAGATAGCGGGAAAGGTGTTTCATTTAATGTATTTGTTTATAATGTTCAGCCAGGAATAAAAATTGATTATGCAACAGGTAAAAGTTCTAAAGAATAATATATGTTTGCATAAAAAAATAACAATGAAGTGCAAAATTGATACACAAACAGAAAAAGTTAATGTGAAATGCAAATTCATGTGAAAGAAAAAATTATAAATTTATATAAAACAAAAGATAATGTCGGATTCTGTCGAATTTGTTTTGAACTTGCAAATAAAATTATAATAAGATAAAATATAAGAATATGAAGCATAAGAAGATGGAATATAAAGTATGAGATACTATAAAAATAGGACTAACTAAAAGATAAAACTAAGTATAAAGAATTAATAAAAAATAAAGGACGTGGAGGAAAATAGTTGGGATTAGAATTATTAAACGATTTAGCAAATAAAATAAAGAAAAGCAACTTTGTAAGTGAATTTGTGAAAGAACTTCAAAATTCATTTGATAATACAAAAATAGTAGACAAATACAGTTCATATTGGAAATATCAAAATTTTATTGAAGATAATGTAGCAGCTAAAATAGGAATTTCAAGATGGGGAGCAAATTTTAAATATAAAGATGACTTAAAGAAAAAAGTAGAAGAAATTTTATTAGAACTATCAAAAGAAGGAACAATTTATAGAAAAAAATTTACGCCAAATGGTCCAACAGATAATCCTAAATTTGCAGTAGATAAGTTCGAAAACGGACAAGTAGAAAATATAATTATGAATTATAATGAAGTACCAAGTGGCTATGATGATGAAGATATAATTTTTAGTTATGGTAAAGATGGTCCAGAAATAAGAGAAGACATAAAGGAAAATGTAATAAAACTTGCAAGTAAGAGCCTTGAAAAAATAAAAGAAGAAGAGATTAATATGGCAGAAGAATTAAAAAAAGAAGGGCATATTTATAAAGCTTTTGAAGATGATGGATATATTTTCTTAAAAGATATTAAAGCAGGAAGTGAGGAACCATTTGAAGATATTGATTTTGTAGTAGAAAATTATGATGGTGAAGGAGAATATAAAGTAATAGATGGAAAATACGAAAAGGTTAAGGACAATCTTTACGAATAAATGCTGTTTTTAAAAGGAAACTTTGAGAAAGTATGGCTATACTGTATTTTATAAAAACTAAATTCCGATTATTCTTCTTATGAAATTTAGTTTTATATTTAAGGAGTTAATGGTTATTTTAAAAAAAGGGTTGACATTTGACTTAATATTTGTTATTATAAATAACGTACTTATGCGGAAATAGCTCAGTTGATAGAGCGTCGCCTTGCCAAGGCGAAGGTCGCGGGTTTGAGCCCCGTTTTCCGCTCCATTTTTTTAATATTATAGTAATTTTTTTATATACTATGCATATAATTAATTAAGAACAAAACATATGGCGCCTTAGCCAAGCGGTAAGGCACGAGTCTGCAAAACTCTGATGATCGGTCCGACTCCGATAGGCGCCTCCAAACGACAAGAAACGACAAATTTCTAATATTTAATTGAAATTTTGTCGTTTTTTCTTTTGATAGAACTGTCTACATTTTGTCGAAAATATAAATTTTGTATCTATTTAAATTTTTTTATAGTTTTATATAAATTTTCCGTAGTTACATTAACATTTAATTTCCAAGGACTGTGAGTACTGCTATTTCTGAATTTTTTCTGAATGTTGAACCGGAGTGCACTTCGAAAAATATAGCTATACAATAACAGTATACAAAATTTTATCTTATAAAAAATCCATAGAAATGGGGATTTTTATTGTATTTGACAAATTAAAAAAATGTAGTATTATTTTAGCAGTAAACAAAACAGTTTGCTAGAATCAAATAAATAATAAAGGAGGAATGACAAAGGCATCAAGATACAAGTTAAAAAATCCTTTCAAAAATAGAATTTTTTAGAAAGGAGGAAAATAAAAGGAAAAAGAAAATAATTTCTTTTATATCAGGTTGTAGTATTTTAATAGGAATATTATCAGGTATTTTTGGTATTATAGACTTTTTAAAAGAAGAACCATATACAAGAATATACTACTATAACTGTGAAATCCATTATGAAAATTGTATAATTGAAAACAAATAATTTAGTAATAAAGTATCATTGCCCTGCTGTTCCGTTGTATATAACAAATAAGAATAGATGATTAAGTTCATTTATTCTTATTTGTTTATTTGAGGGAAAGAAACTTTAAAAAGTATAATCTATTGTATTTGGTAATTTTTTTGAAAATTTTGTGTTTTTTGTAATAAAAGAACTCATATAAAAATGTCTCAATAAAAGTTAGAGGGTATGATAAAGAAATGAATAAAAAATAATTGTAAAATTTGTGCTGTTTGCTTGAAATATGTAAAAATTTATTGTATAGTAGATGTTGTAGGAAATGAGAATAAGCAGATGTGGTTTGCCTTGATTATTGCATTAGTAGTAATTATTAGCAAACAAAAATAACCAATAAAAAAACACATCTGTAAACTTTGCCGAGTTCGATGTGTTTTTACATATCTATTCGAGGCAAACCAGTTTGTGGTTTCTCATTTTCTATCTATATTATACACAGAATTTTAATTTTTGTCAAATGCAATTTTGAAAAAACGTTTTATTGAGTGTTATATAAAATTATTGGGTTAAAATGAAGATTTTAAATATAAAATTGCAGGCTACATATACTCCCTTCTAACTTCAAACGACAAAAAACGAGAAAGCATTGCTATACCAATGCTTTCTCGTCTTTTAATTATTTCTTAAAATTAGATAAAATGTCTTTCATATTAGGAAAAGCATTAATTAATCTTCTATGAAGTATAGATTTTTCCTTTAACTTCTGCTTTACAAATTGAGTTATTTCTTCAGTATTATCCTTCAATGCTTTTATACCTTCAGATTTAATAGCTCCTACAATTTTAGAAGAGACAATATTGTCAGTAACAAATATTAATAGTAATAATCCAGAAACAATATGCAATAAAATAGGACTAAAAGATTCGTAGAAACTAAAAAATATAGGGTTAGTAAAATATGAAATAAACA
>USTA01000011.1 GCA_900557475.1 uncultured Clostridium sp.
ACAACAGATATAGCATACCTATCTTGTCCTTCATTTAAGCTACACACTCCATTTGATAACTCTTTTGGAAGCATTGGTATTACTTTATTTAGCATATAAACACTTGTGCCTCTTTTTATTGCTTCTTTATTTAATTCTGTTCCATCTTTAACATAGTGACTTACATCTGCTATATGTACTTTCAAACAATATGTTCCATCTTTATACTTTTTTATACTTATTGCATCATCTAAATCCTTAGCTTCATCTCCATCTATTGTAAAAGTTCGCTCTCCTCTAAAGTCCATCCTATTACCTAATTTAATTTTTTCTTTGCTTACTTTCTCTGCTTCTAATAATACTTTTCTTGGAAATTCATTTGGTAAATCATATTGCTTTATAATTGATAACATATCAATTCCTGCTTCATCAAAAAATCCTAAAATTTCTACTATTTTTCCTTCTGCTTTTTTATCTTTAGAAGGATATTTAGTTATGTTTACTACAACCTTTTGATTATCTTTTGCCTTTCCCCAGTTAGATTTTGATATAAAAATATCTCCTCCTAAAGCTTTATCATCTGGTATAACAAATCCAAAATTTCTACTTTTTTTAAATATTCCCACAATTCCTTTTGTATTACGTTTTAATATATTTAGAATTACACCCTCTTTATGTGTACCGTGTTTCATTCCTTCATCAAAGACTTTTACTTCTACCTCGTCTCCATTCATTGCTCCTTTTTTATTATTTGGTGCAATAAAAATATCTGGCTCTGATTCTGAAATTTTCACAAATCCAAAACCTTTAGTATTTCCTAAAAATATTCCTGTATATATTTCCATAAGTTCTCCATCCTTTTTTACCAAGAACAAAAGCGGGCTTTATTAAACTTTTTGCTTATTAAAAAAACATTCTTTAAACGATAATTTCTTTATGTAAATTTAGGAACATATTTTTCTTCATTACTTTCTAAGTCCTGCATATATCCATTTTCTATCCCTTCTAAATAAATATATTTTTCTATTTCTTTATATTCTTTTATACTTAGTTTTCTATTTATTTCTTCAAATTTGTTTGCTTTAAATGTAGGAAAATATTGTGCCATAACACTTACATATACATCCTCTTCCAAATTGCATTTTATCCATTTTAGTATTCTTTTTGTATTTTGCAAATGGTTTGGAAGTACTAAATGTCTTACTATTACTCCTCTTTTTATTATTCCATATTCATCAAATATTGGCCCTCCTACTTGATTATACATTTCTTTTATAGCTTTTACTGCCGTTTCAAAATAATTTGGTGCTGCTGAATATTTTATTGCTAAATTGTCTGAATAGTATTTTAAATCTGGCAAATAAACATCTATATATCCATTTAATAGTTTTATTGTTTCCACATTTTCATATCCATTGGAATTATATATTATTGGCAAGTTTAGACCTTCTTTTCTTGCTATTTTTATTGCTTCTATTATTTGAGGAACATACATAGTTGGAGTTACTAAATTTATATTATTAACATTCATATTTTGAAGCTCTATAAATTTTTTTGCAAGCTCTTCTATTTCTATTTCTTTTCCTATACCTTCTTGGCTTATTTCATGGTTTTGGCAAAATACGCATCTTAAATTACAACCTGAAAAAAATACTGTTCCAGATCCTTCTTTTTTATTTCCCTTCCCACTAATGCAAGGTTCTTCAAAATTGTGTTTAGAAATTAAAGCAATCTTTACTTTATCCCCGGAATTACAGTATCCTATATCTCCATTTTCTCTATTTATTTTACATTTTCTTGGACAAATTTCACATTTTTTTATCATAATATAAATATTATAACACATTTTTGTTATTTTGTGTTATAATTGTTTGGTAACTTTATAATTTGGTTTCTAGTCAAACTTAAAGTACTTAAATTCATATGAAAGGAAATTATAGTATATACTATAAAAGGATAGAAAAATGATACATGAACCTAAATTAGAAAACGGTATTTTTGAGGATACATATTTAACTAGTTTTGCACAAACTGGTACACATGGTGTTATTACTAACAAATCACTTCTTTCAATATTAGAAAATATTGCTGGAGAGCATAGTGCTCTTGTTCATTATTCTTTTAATGAAATTATGAAATTAGACTTGTCTTGGGTAATATTAAGTTGGAAATTAAAAGTTTTTAATAGAATAAAACCAGATACACTAATTACTGTAAAAACATGGGCAAGGTCTGCAAATAAATTGTTTGTACTTAGAGATTTTGAAGTATTTAATGATAAGGGTGAATTATGTGCAATTGCAACTTCTAAATGGTGTTTGATTAATATTTCAACTGGAAAAATTGCTAAAATGCCAGAAAATATTGGAGACATTTATCATGGAATTAATCCTAAATCTGTTTTTAATATTGAAGATTTTCCAAAATTATTAGAACCTAATTCTTCATTTATTTCTGAGGATACTTATAGAGTTCGTAGATTTGATTTGGATTTAAATAAGCATGTTCATAACTTAAATTATTTGAATATTGCATATGAAATATTACCACAGGATGTTTATGATGCATCTGAACTTAATAATGTAGAAATTTTATATAAAAAAGAGCTTAAATATAATGATACTGTTAAGTCATATCTTTATAAGGATAAAAGTGGTTTTACGATTGTATTAAAAGATATTACTGATACAATATTACATAGTATTATAAAATTATATTAATGTTTATTATCAGAAAATCTAATTGCAAAACTTCGTAAAAATAATATAAGTTCAAACGTTTTATAGAAAATCTAATTATAGAAATTTTAGTAAAAAAAGTCCAAAGATTAAAATAAGAAACGGAATGTCAAAGTTTTTGTTTTTAAAACTCTTTATTCCGTTTTTTATATGTTTACGATTCCTTTATAAATTTTGCTAATAATTGCTCTCTACATTTTTCTTCGAATGTATCGTCTAAGTTTTCTAGTTCAACCTTCTTTCCATATTTTCTTTCTAATCCATATGAAATTATATAGTCACATAGTTTAGGATTTTTTGATAGTAATGGTCCATGTAAATATGTTGCTATAACATTTTTTCTAAAAAATCCTTCTTCTTTAGCATTAAATCTATTTCCATTACCTACAATTACTTCTCCAAATGGAGTATCTACATCAAATGTTTGTCCTCCGTGGTTTTCAAAGCCTATAACTTCTGTTTCTTCCTTACCTATTCTTGTTTTAATAATAATATTTCCGTATGCACCTGTTTTTTCTATCTGCTTGAAATGCCTCTGTATAGTAATTAAATATTTCTAATCCTGGAATTATATTTCCACATGCATCTTTGTAGTGCTTTCCAAATAGCTGATATGCTCCACATATAAGCAAGAAAAATACTCCTTCATCTAGGGCTTCTTTTATATTTTCTCTATATTTTATTAAATCTTTTGCTAGTATTGATTGCTCTATATCGGCTCCTCCACCTGCAAATATGATATCATATTCTTTTAAATTTGGCATGCTACATCCAATACTATATTTATCTACTATAAGATTTATTCCTCTTGCTTCCATTCTATATTTTAGAACTTGTATGTTTCCATAGTCACCATAAAGTTCTAGCATATCTGGATATAGATATAAAAGTTTTAATTCTTTCATTTTTTACAATCATTCCTTTCTAGTAGCACATAGTTCTAGCCTAAAAATAGATTATTTATAATTCTTTATAATGTTTCTTGTTGGTTGCAAAGCTGTATAATTTGCAATTACATATTTTTTTGTATTTGTTTTATATAATGCTTTTACCGCTTCTTCTAAGTCTAAATAAGGCTCTATTTTTTCTTTTTCAAATCCGCTTGTTTTTATCCTAATTGCCATATCATAAGCTCTTGTTCCTGAAGTTACAATTCTTTTTACATTATTAATATTAAAATTAATATCCCATATCCAAGATACATCATGTCCGTCTGCCGCATTATCATTTAATACTATTAATAGTTCTTTTTCTTCTTTATCCTCATCTAGTGCTCTTAAAGAGACATTTACTCCTGTTGGATTTTTAGCTAAATTGATAATCGTTTCATTTCCTTTTATAATTAGCTTTTCACTTCTTCCATTATTTAATTCAAATGTTTGTAATGCCTCCTTAGATTCTATATTGTATAAATTTAAACAAGCTATTACTGCTGCAAAGTTATAAATTGTATAAATATTATTTGCTTTTGTTATATAATGTTCTTTTCCTTCGTCAAAAGACATGCCTTCTAAATTCACATTTTTTATTTTAGTATATGGCTTTACATCACCGTATCCGCATACTGGACATTTAAATTTTCCGATGTGTGAATATTGATAATATTCATATTCTAGTCTTGCTTTGTCAAATGGACAAAATTTTCCTTCTCCTGCTTCTTTTTGCTCTTTACTTGCATACTTATATTTTTCTACACTAAAGTAATATATTTTATTATTTTCTTTATTAGCATTAGCAAGTCTTGAAACATTTGGGTCATCTGCATTTAAAACAAGATTTCCTTTATAGTCCTTTAGAAATTCATTTATTTTTAAAATTAAACTTTCCACTTCTCCATTTCTATCTAATTGATCCCTAAAAAAGTTTAATACAATTAGAGTGTCTAGTGGTATCTTTTTAAATACAATTGGAACATAGCTTTCGTCTACTTCTAATGTTATAAAATCCGCTTTTATTTTTCCAGTTAGCGTACTTTTTTTAATTAGTGTAGTTATTATTCCAGTTTCCATGTTATTTCCTTCTTTATTGCTAACTACTTTTTTTCCATTTTGCTCTAAAACATATCTTATTGCATTGTTTGTTGTAGTCTTCCCATTTGTTGCTGTAACTGCAATAACAGGACAATTTATTTTTAAATATTCTAAAATATTAGGACTTAGTTTTTTTACTATTTTTCCTAGTAAATTACCATTATTCTTTTTTAAAATTTTTCCTAAGATTGTAAGTCCAAAATTCAGTATTTTTGCAATTAATATAACTAAAAAATTATACACTTTTGCACTCCTTTTCACTAACCTATTTTTTCTTTTATAACTTCTTCTATATTTTCTAATTCTATATCAAATGTCTTCCCTGTTTGCATTTCTTTTAGAGTGGCTTTTCCTGATTTTATCTCATCTTCACCTAAAGTTAACACATATTTAGCATTCTTTTTATCTGCATATTTGAATTGAGCTTTTAGGCTTCTTTCCATAATATCTTTTTCTGCATATATCCCTGCTTGTCTTAGTTTCTTTACTAAATTTGCAGAATACTCATTTGCATTTTCCCCAATATATGCTACAAATATTTCTATATTCTTTTCTAATTTAGTAGTATCATTATTTGCTTCAAATAAACTAATTAATCTTTCTTCTCCAGTTGCAAAGCCTATTGCAGGTGTTTTTGCTCCACCTAGTTCTTCTATAAGCCCATCATATCTTCCTCCACCTAAAACTGTTAAGCCATCTATTTTTGAAACAAATTCAAAAACCGTTTTACTATAATAATCAAGTCCTCTTACAATACTGCTATCTATTTTGTAATTTATTCCTAAAGTAGTTAATCCTTTTTTTACATTTTCAAAATGCTTTTTGCATTCCTCACATAAATAATCTAAAATTATAGGTGCATTTGAATTTAACTCTTTACACTTAGCATCTTTACAGTCCAATATTCTCATAGTATTTTTTTCAAATCTAGTCTTACATGTATCACAATATCTATTTAAATTAGGCTTAATATATGCTTTTAATGCTTCTATATAATCTTTTCTACACTTAGTACATCCAATGCTATTTATGTTTATTTCAAAATCTTTAATATTTAGTTTTTCCATAAAAGTATTAGCCATATCTATTATTTCTACATCTGCCATATATGAATTTGATCCAAATAGTTCTACTCCTATTTGATTAAATTCTCTTTGTCTTCCTTTTTGTACATTTTCATATCTATACATTGGCATGTGATACCAAAATTTTATAGGTGATGGCTCTGATGCTAGACCATTTTCTATATATGCTCTTACAACACCTGCTGTTCCTTCTGGCCTTAATGCTATTTTTCTTCCACCCTTATCTTCAAAACAATACATTTCTTTTTGAACAACATCAGTGCCTTCTCCAACACCTCTTTCAAATAAGTCTAAGCTTTCTATTACTGGTACCCTTATTTCATTATATCCATAATTTTCAAATAAACTAGTTGCTACATTTTCAACATATTTCCATGTGTTACTTTCTTTTCCAAGAATGTCTCTTGTTCCTTTTAATTTTTGTATCATATTTTACTTAAGATATAAAATATCTTCCTCCTTTTAAATTTATTTATTTCTTTTTATTTCATAAACACTGTCTACTTTTCCTAGTTCTCTTTGTACTTTTGTTAAATCTGATATATCTTTTACTTCTAATGTTAATTCTAAAAGTGCAATTTTATCCTTACTTGCTTTTGCAGAAACCGCTACAAGTTTTGCGTCTGAATTATCCACTACTTTTATAACATCAGCTAAAAGTCCTGCTCTATCATTTGCAAAAATATTTATATCTACATTGTATGAAGCTGATTTTTGTTCATCCCAGTAAACATCTATTATTCTTCCTTCATCTTCTAATAGGTCTTTTACATTTTTACAATTTTTTCTATGAATTGTAACTCCTCTTCCTCTTGTTATATATCCAATTATTTCATCACCTGGAACTGGACTACAACATTTGGACATCCTTACTAAGCAATTGTCTATCCCTTTAACAATAATTCCTGTTTTAGAAGGTTTTGGTCTTTGAGTTACTTGAAGTGCTTCTATCTTCTTTTCAATGTTTTCTTCTTGATGATATTTTCTATATTCTTCTAATGTTCTTGTTATAATTTTGTTGGCAGTTATACTACCAAATCCTACTGCTGCATACATGTCTTCTAAGTTTTTAAATCCATATCTTTGAAGAGCTTGATTATAATATTTTTGTACAAAAATCTCTTCTTCTGCCATTCCAATTCTTTTAATTTCTTTTTCTATTAAGTCTTTACCTTTTACAATATTTTGTTGTTTTTCATTTTTCTTAAACCATTGTTGAATTTTTGTTTTTGCAGATGTACTTTGTACGAATTTTAACCAGTCTCTACTTGGACCTTTGCTATTGTCGTTTGTTATAATATCTACAATATCTCCACTTTTTAGTTTGGTTATTATAGGCATCATTTTACTATTTATTTTGCAACCTACCATCTTATTTCCAACTTCTGCATGAATTGTGTATGCAAAATCAATTGGTGTACTTCCTTTTGGTAATGTCTTAATTTCTCCTTTTGGAGTAAATACATATACTTCATCCTCAAATAATTCTGTTTTAAGAGTCTTCAAAAATTCTTGTGGATCTTGCATATCTTTTTGCCATTCTAAGCTTTCTCTTAGCCATGCAAGCTTGTCTTCTGTAACTACTACACTTTCCTTTTTTCCTTTTAAAAAACTAGACTCTTTATATGCCCAATGTGCTGCAATACCAAACTCTGCTATTCTATGCATATTATATGTTCTTATTTGAACTTCAAATGGCGTTCCATTTGGACCAATTAAAGTTGTATGGAGTGATTGATACATATTAGGCTTTGGAACAGATATATAGTCTTTAAATCTTCCTGGCATTGGAGTATAAAGCTCATGAACTACGCCTAGAGCTGCATAACAATCTTTTACTGAATTAACTAAAATTCTTAATGCAAACAAATCATAAATCTGGTCTAACGTTTTATTATCCCTTTGCATTTTTCTATAAATCGAATATAAATGCTTTGCTCTTCCTGTAATCTCTGCTTCAATTTTTTCCTTTTTTAGGTTTACTTTTATTTCATCATTTATCTTATCAATAAATTTTAATCTTTCTTCTCTTTTTTTATCAATTCCTTCAACAAGTTCTCTATATTCTTCTGGATATAAATATTTAAAGGCTAAATCCTCTAATTCCCATTTTAAAGAATATACACCTAGTCTATTTGCAAGTGGTGCATATAACTCCATTGTTTCTTTAGCATTGGCTATTTGCCTATCTCTTGAAAGAAATTTAAGAGTTCTCATATTATGAAGTCTATCTGAAAGCTTTATTAAAATGACTCTTATATCTTTTCCCATTGCTAAGAACATTTTTCTGTAATTTTCAACTTGCTGTTCTTCTGCACTTACATAATTTATTTTTCCAAGTTTAGTTACCCCATTTACCATTTCAGCAATTTCTAAACTAAATTCTTTTGTGATGTCTTCTATTGTAACATCTGTATCTTCTGCTAAATCATGCATAAGTGCTGCACAAATTGTTGCATCATCTAATCCTAATGTAGATAATATATATGCTACTTGAAGTGGATGAATAATATATGGCTCTCCTGATTTTCTCTTTTGGTCTCCATGATGATCAAGTGCATAATTATAAGCTTTCATTATTAGTTTTGCATCTGCTTTTTTATTATGCTTTTTCATTTCTGCAATTATATCTTTTATACCCATTTCTTTAATTTCTGACATATATTTTCCCCCTTTAGCATATTAATTTATTCCACACTAACTCTTAAATCTTTTAGTACTACTTGAATATTTTCTAAGTCTTTAAATCTATTTACAGTTATATTTCCAACTACATCAATCTTGTCCCCAATTTGATATTTATTTGCATATTCTCCCATATTAAATCCGATTGCGTCAATATAAGTATTTCCATCTGCAAGCATTAATTTCAAGTGTTTTCCTTCTGAAAGAGTTCTAATTGCGACTATCTTAAGGTTTTTATATAAAATTATTGGCATTGCATTTCCTTCACCAAATGGTTCTAGTTTCTTTATTTCGTCAATTTCATTTATTGAAGTATTTTCACTTGTTATAACTGTATCAATTAAAATTTCTGGTTTTAAATCTTCTATATTTTTTTCTTCTACATATTTTTCTAATTTTTCTTTAAATTCTTTTATATCTTTTTTCTTTAGACTAAGACCTATTGCCATACTATGTCCGTCCAAATGCGGTTAAATAATCTTTGCATTTTCCTACTGCTTCGTGTAAGTCAAATCCTGGTATACTCCTTCCAGAGCCTTTAGCATCTTCCCCTTCTATACATATTAGTATGCTTGGTTTATATGTAAGTTCTGTTATTTTTGAAGATACAATTCCTATAACTCCATGATGCCATCCTTCTTCTGCTAAAACAACGCACTTTTTATCTCTGTTTTCTTCTAAATCTGATAGGGCTTTATTTAGAATATCTTTTTCTATTTCTTGTCTTTTTTTATTATATTCTTCTATTTTAGTAGCTAGTCTTCTTGCTTCTATTGGATCATCAGTTAAAAAAAGAGCTAATGCATCTTCTTGATGTCCCATTCTTCCGCATGCATTTATTCTAGGCGAAATTCCAAATGAAACAGCAGTAGAGTCAAGCTTTTTTAGCCCCGCTGTTTCCATTAGTATCTTTAGTCCAATATTTCTAGTTACCTCTAATAATAATAGTCCTAAATAGGCAATCACTCTATTTTCGTCTATTAATGGTACTATATCTGAAATCGTTCCTATACAAGCTATATCTATATATTTAAGCCATTCGTTTTCCTCTATCCCTAATTTTATACTTATTCCCTGAATTAATTTAAAA
Source organism: uncultured Clostridium sp. (assembly GCA_900557475.1). Classification (GTDB taxonomy): domain Bacteria; phylum Bacillota; class Clostridia; order TANB77; family CAG-508; genus CAG-793. The sequence continues at coordinate 9,608 of USTA01000011.1, forward strand.
GCTACTCCACATCCTGCAAGTTGGTTAAATGGATATTTATTATCTTTCCTTTTTGCATCAACTACTGCAACTGCTTTTGGAAGTTCTTCTGGAACCTCATGATGGTCTGTTATTATGACATCTAGTCCTAATTTTTTTGCAAGTTCAACCTCTTTTATCCCAGTTATTCCACAATCTACGGTAATAATTAAATTATATCCTTCTTTCGCAATTTCTTTTATTGCTTCTTCATTTAATCCATATCCTTCATCTAGTCTATTTGGAATATATGCTCCAACTTCAATATTTCTATCTCTAAAATATCTCTTTAAAATTGTTGTACTGGTAATTCCGTCTGCATCATAGTCTCCATATATTACTATTTTTTCATTTTTTTCTATTGCAAGTAATATTCTTTCTACTGCTTTTTCCATGACTGGAAGATCAAAAGGATTATGAAAATCCTTTCTTGTTGGCTTCAAGAAAATTTTTATTTCGCTATCTTTCAAATTATTTTCTGCTAATTTTTGTGCTACAATACGTGTTAAATTGAAGTCTTTCATTATTTGCTCAGTTCTTTTTTCGTCACATTTTTTTATTTTCCATTCTTTGTTCATATTCGCTCCTATTTTTATTTTATACTATTGTAACTCATTTTTCCTCATTTTTCAATACATTTTATTATTCTGTAAACTCCAAACATTGCTCTAAATAAAGTTTTGCTATAAGTTCTAGTTCTTTTTTATTCTCATCTGAAAGGTCGAACGAAAAAATTTTCTTTGGGTCTGATAAAATAATGTATCTAAGTGCCTTTAATGTTGTTTTAGAAATTTGAATTGCACCCTTATCTAATCTTGCACACGTCTCACATTTTATTCCGCTATCTTTCAAACTAAAATGTGTTATATTATCTATTTTTTTGCAATTTATACATCTATCTAATATGGGCCTTAACCCTAAAATACTTAAAAGCCTTATTTTAAATATAGCATATATAAATTCCATGTCTTTATCTGATTCGGCAAGCATATATATTGTATTTAAAGTAAGTTGCAAGATTCTATATGTGTTTTGATTTTCGTCTGTAACGGAATTTACTAATTTTGCTACTTTTGAAGCATACATTAATTTATCTATATCTAGTCTTAATTTATAAAATATTTCAATTGGCTCACACGAATTTATGTGATAACTGCCTGCTCCCTTATATATTAAAAAATCCCCAAAACACAAAAATTGAGTACCTGCCATCAGTGTACTCTTAGGTCTTCTTGCCCCTTTTGCTGCACAACCTATTTTACCTAGGTCAGGGGTAAGAATGGTGACCATTTTATCATAGTCACCCATATTATTTTGCATTAAAATTAATCCTTTCGTTTTTATAAGTCCCATATTTTATTCTTCTCAATTTCTTGTTCATAGTTTTGTTCAAATTTTGGTTCTTTTATGTTGTTACTTTCTATATTGTTCATAGTTTTATCTACTTCTAATAATTCCAACATAGTATCTATATTTCCTGTTGTTTTAAAGGTATTCCAAGCAATTTGTTTTAACATACGCCTCTTTTCCTTTCTTTTAATCTTCTGCTTTAAATTTTTTTACTATGCTCTCATCATCAATCCAGCCTTCTTTTACTTTTACCCAAAGTTTTAAGTTAACCTTCGTGTCTAATATTTTTTCTAAGTCTTCACGAGCATATGTACCAATTTTTTTTAGCATAGTTCTATAATTTATTTGAATGATTTTTAGTTATTTCCAGTTGCAAATGTATGAAATTAATTTGAATATCCTAATCTTCTTAATATTTCATCGCTGATATCAATGCGCGGATTTGCAAAAATTATGCCTGCGGCAGAGGCTCTATCGACTACCATGTCGTATCCATGTTGTTGAGATACAGCCTTTACTGCTTCATAAATTTCATCTTGAATCGGAGTAATCAGCTTGTTTCTCATCTTTGCCAATTCACCCTCCGGACCAAAATAAGTACGTTTTAGTTCAGCGGCAGCCTTCTCTTTGGCTACGATTTCATCCTCTTTCTTTGTTTTTTGTGCAGCAGAAAGAGTTGACGATTTCGCTTGGTAGTCCTGAAACATTTTCTGTGCCTCTTTTGCCAAGACTTCTACTTCAGCCTGATATTTCTTCGTAGCTTCTTGCATTTGTTCATTAGCGCTTTGAGCAGCCGGAATATTCTTCATAATATATTCCGTATCGATCAATGCAAATTTCTGTGCGTTAGCTGCCATACTAATGGCAAACAGCAGAGTGATAA